>JAGOXN010000081.1 GCA_018059685.1 Steroidobacteraceae bacterium
TCATCCGCGACGTGAACGACAACACGGCGGTGGACCCGAACACGGGCTTCTTCGTCGACGGCTCGCAGAGCTACTGGTCGGACGTCATAGACGGCGCGGACGCCGAGCTCGGCGGCGCGGCGGGCGAACTGAGGGATCCGACCAATCGCACGGTGTACAGCAACCTGACGACCACCTCCGGAACGCTGTCCGAAGAGCTGTCCGACCTGAAATCGCCGGGAAATCTCGGCCTCGCCAACCAGCTGCTGCTCGGCGTGACGTCATCCGTGCCGGTGGCGGGCCGTCCCTCGGTCTCGGACCTCGTGGACTGGACCTACGGTCACGACGTGAGCGATGAGGACGGCGACAGCGACGTCAGCGAGGCCCGCATGGACATGGGTGACCCGCTGCACTCGCGCCCGGCCACCGTGATCTATGGCGGCCCGGCCGACGACCCGGACATCACGCTCTACGCCACGACCAACGACGGCATGCTGCAGGCCATCAACTCATCCACGGGCCAGGAGCTGTGGTCGTTCATGCCGCGGGACATGATCGGGCGCGTCGAGGAACTCTACAACAACGAGGAGGTCTCCTCGCGCGTGTACGGCCTCGACGGCGCGGTCCGGGTCGTGCGGCTCGACCGCGACAACGACGGCACCATCGAACCGAGCGGCTCGGACATCGATGGCGACGGAACCGTGCAGGAGGACGAGAAAGACAAGGTCTTCCTGTACTTCGGAATGCGCCGCGGCGGCTCGAGCTACATCGGCCTCGACGTCACGAACCGCAACAACCCGAAACTGCTGTGGATCATCGGGCCGACGGAGCTGCCCGGGGTGGGCCAGACCTGGTCCACGCCCACGGTCGCGCGCGTCAACGTGAGCCGCAGCTGGTCGGCCAGCAACCCCGACAAGATGGTGCTCATCTTCGGCGGCGGCTACGACGTCGCGCAGGACACGATCTCCTACGTGGCGGACGCCGTCGGCAACCGGATCTTCATGGTCGATGCGCTGACCGGCGCGCTCATCTGGCGCGCGGGTCCGACGTCGGACACCGGCGCCCAGCTCCAGCTCGCGCAGATGACGAACGCGATTCCGGGCGACGTGCGCCCGATTGACCTTTCTGGTGACGGCTACGTGGACCGCATGTACGCGGCGGACCTCGGCGGCCGAGTGTGGCGATTCGACGTCCAGAACGGCCAGGCGCCGGCGAGCCTCGTCACCGGTGGTGTCTTCGCCTCGCTCGGGACCGGCGACCTCGCGGTCAAGACGGGCTCGGCCGCCGATGCGTCCAACCGGCGGTTCTTCTACGCGCCGGACGTGTCGCTCATGAAGGTCGGCACATCGAACTGGATCAACGTCGCGATCGGTTCGGGTCACCGCGAGATGCCGATCACGGACCAGACCGTCGAGAACCGCTTCTACAGCCTGCGCGACTTCAACATCTTCACGCCTGTGGCGAACACCCAGTACAAGACCACGTGCTCGTCCTCGGAGACCTCGCCGTGCCACCAGATCATCACGGACGGCGATACGCGCCTGGTGGACGTGACGACCGACCTGAACGCGACCATTCCCGCAGGCGGCATCGGCTGGAAGATGGATCTGCAGGACGACGGCGAGAAGACGCTGGCCGAGTCGCGGACCTTCCAGAACAAGCTGTACATCACGACGTACTCGCCGCAGGAGCGCTCGTACAACGCGGAGTTCTGCGTCTCCACGGTCGGCCTCAACCGGCTGTACGTCGTCGATGCCGCGACCGGCGACCCAGTGAACAATTTCGACACGTCCACCCCGGGTGCAACCACCGCGAGTGATCGCTCGAAGGAACTCGCCCAGGGCAGCATCGCTCCGGAAGCGATCTTCGTGTTCCCGACGCCGGACGACGATCCGAACGATCCCAACCCGCCGCCCGCGCCGCCGCCCATCTGCCTGGTCGGCCTCGAGAGCTGTGGCCAGGGCCTCACCAATCCGCCGGTGCGCACCTACTGGCAGCAGCGGGGCACCAACTGACCTGGCCAGGGCCGGTCGCGCAAGCGACCGGCCCGACCCGCCCACGGAGCGTACGCATGAGAGTCAAGAATTCCGGCATGACCCTGATGGAACTCGTCGTGGTCGTCGCAATCGTCGCGCTGCTCGCGGCCATCGCGGTACCGAGTTACCGCCAGTACGTGCTGCGCGGAAACCGGGCCGAGGGCCAGTCGGCACTCATGCAGCTCGCCGCCGCGCAGGAGAAGTTCTACCTGCAGAACAACACCTACGCGGGCAACGGCGTGCTCGACGATGCCCCGCCGGCGGGGCTCGGGCTACCCGCGACGACCCAGCACGGTCATTACACGATTGCGATCACGGCCGCCGACGCCGACGGCTGGGCGGCTACGGCCACGGCAGCGGGCTCGCAGGCGCGGGACACGCGCTGCGCGACGTTTTCGATCGACGACAGCGGCGTGCGGACCGCGACCTCGACCGACTGCTGGTGAGCTGAGACTCATTCCCCGCCTGGCTCGACGGCCGTCGACGCGGGCTGGTTCGCCCGCAGCTCGCGCGGCAACCCGAACACGACGTTTTCCTCGCGCCCGACGATTTCGTGCGCCGCTTCTCCGCCCCATTCCCCGAGCCGTGCGAGCACGCGCTGCACGAGCAGCTCCGGGGCCGAAGCGCCCGCAGTCACGCCGACCGTTTCCTTACCCGCGAACCACTCCGGGCGCAGATCCTCGGGTCCGTCGACGAGATAGCCCGGTATGCCGGCCTTCTCCGCGATTTCCCGCAGCCGGTTCGAGTTGGAGCTGGCGCGGGAACCCACGACCACCACGACGTCACAACCCTCCACGAGCTTCTTCACGGCGTCCTGGCGGTTCTGCGTCGCGTAGCAGATGTCTTCCTTGCGCGGCGTCGTGAGCGCCGGGTAGCGCCGCCCGAGCGCCTCGAGCACCTCGGCCGTGTCATCCACCGAGAGTGTCGTCTGGGTCACCACGCCGACGCGTGCCGGGTCGCGCACTTCGAGATGCGCAACGTCGCCCGCGTCCTCGACGAGGAAGATACGGCCGCCCTGCGCCGCGTCGAACTGGCCCATCGTGCCCTCGACCTCGGGGTGGCCCGCGTGGCCGATGAGGACCACGTCGCGTCCCTCGCGGGCGTAGCGCAGGACTTCCATGTGGACCTTGGTGACCAGCGGACAGGTCGCGTCAAAGACCCTGAGATCCCGTCGCTGCGCCTCGAGCTGCACGGCCCTGGCAACCCCGTGCGCGCTGAAGATCACGGTTGCCCCGTCCGGCACCTCGTCGAGCTCCGCGACGAACACCGCGCCGAGCCTGCGCAGGCGATCGACCACGAAGCGGTTGTGCACGACTTCGTGCCGCACGTGGATCGGCGCGCCGAAGAGCTCGATCGCGCGCTCGACGATGTCGATGGCGCGGTCGACGCCGGCGCAGAAGCCGCGCGGATTCGCCAGCAGGATCTTCAATGCTTCTCCCGGAACGAGTCGACGATCAGGAGCAGCGCGCCGATCGTGATCGCGCTGTCAGCGACGTTGAATGCCGGGAAGTACGCGGCGCCCCAGTGGGCATGGATGAAGTCGATCACGTAGCCGTGGACCACGCGATCGATCACGTTGCCGAGCGCGCCGCCGAGGATGAGCCCGAGCGCGAGCGGCAGCAGCTTCGAGCCGCGGGGCAGCCGCCAGATCCAGACGATGAGCACGACGCTCACGATGCCGCCGAGCGTGATGAAGAACCCGCGCTGCCAGCCGGAGGCCCCCGCGAACATGCTGAAGGCGGCGCCCGTGTTGTGCAGCAGCGTGAAATCGAGGACCGGCAGGACCTCGACCCGCTCGTACAGCTCGAGCAGCCGCGTCACCACGAGCTTGGTCGCCTGGTCGAGCGCGATCACTACGAGCGACAGCCAGAGCCACGCCGCCGGGTGCGTGCGCTGCACCGGCGCGGGCGCCGGCGTCGTCATCGGGATGGGATGGTCTGCGCCGGCCATGTCAGGCGAACCGCCGCGACTCGCCCGGGCCGTCGACATTGCCCGCGCAGCGCCCGCAGAGCTCCGGGTGCGCCGCAATCGAGCCCACGTCGGCGCGCTTGTGCCAGCAGCGCACGCACTTCGGCGCGTCGGAAGCCCGCACGCGCACCCACAGCCCGGGCCCGGCATCGGACTCGGCGGGAACCGCATCGACCTCGCGTGCGTCCGCCGCGTGCACCCGGGCCTCGGAGGTGATCAGCACGAAACGCAGCTCGTCACCGAGCGCGTCGAGCGCGGCACGCAGGCGTGGCTCGGCGTACAGGTCCACGACCGCGTCGAGCGGCGCGCCGACCTTGCCCGCCACGCGCAGGCGCTCGAGCTCCTTGAGCACGCCGCCGCGCACCTCGAGCACGGTGGACCAGTCGACGAGCTCGGCACCGCCCGGCGCCTGCGGCAGCTCCGCCCACGTCGAGAGGAACACCGACTCGGCACGCCTGCCCGGCATGTGACGCCAGATCTCCTCGGCCGTGAAGGACAGGATGGGCGCGAGCCAGCGCACCATCGCCTCGGCGATCGCATGCATCGCGGTCTGCGCCGAGCGGCGCGGCAGGCCCCTGGCCTGAGTGGTGTAGAGGCGGTCCTTGATGACGTCGAGGTAGAACCCGCCGAGATCCACCACGCAGAAGTTGTGCACCTTCTGGTAGATCAGGTGGAACTCGTAGCTGCGATAGGCCGCGACGACCTCTGCCTGGAGCTGGCGCGTGCGCGCGAGCGCCCAGTGGTCGAGCGCCACCATCTGCGCTTCCGGCACGCTATCCCGGGCCGGGTCGAAGCCGGCGAGGTTGCCGAGCAGGAAACGCGCCGTATTGCGGATGCGCCGGTACGAGTCGGCCATTCGCTTCAGGATCTCGTCGGACACGCTCATCTCGTTCGCGTAGTCCGTGGCGGCCACCCACAACCGCAGCACGTCGGCGCCGAGCGTGCTCACCACCTTCTGCGGCGCCACGACGTTGCCGAGCGACTTCGACATCTTGCGGCCCTTCTCGTCCACGGTGAAGCCGTGGGTGAGCACGCTCCTGTACGGCGCGCGGCCCTTCTGCGCGACCGAGGTGAGCAGCGAGCTGTGGAACCAGCCGCGATGCTGGTCCGAGCCTTCGAGATAGAGGTCGGCGGGGCTCAGTACTTCAGGCCGGATGCGCGTGACGCAATGGTGCGACAGGCCCGAGTCGACCCACACGTCCATGATGTCGGGCACCTTCTCGTAGGACTCGGCCTCTGCGCCGAGCAGCTCGCGCGCATCGAGGTCGAACCACGCGTCGATGCCACCCTGCTCGACGCGGTCGGCGACCTGCCCGACGAGCTCGACGGTCCGCGGGTGCAGCGCACCGCTCTCGCGGTGCGTGAAGAGCGCGAGCGGCACGCCCCAGCGGCGCTGTCGCGAGATGCACCAGTCCGGCCGGCCCGCGATCATGCTCGCGATGCGCTGCTCGCCCCAGTCCGGCATCCAGCGGACCTTGCCGATTTCCGCGAGCGCAGCCGCCCGCAGGCCCGCCTGCTCCATGCCGATGAACCACTGCGGCGTGGCGCGGAAGATCACAGGCGACTTATGCCGCCAGCAGTGCGGATAGCTGTGACGGAACGGTTCGTGGTGGAGCAGCGCGCCGTGTTCGCGCAGCACGTCGACGACGCGTGCGTTCGCCTCGAAGACCTGCTCGCCGCCGAACAGCGGCGTCGCGGCGAGAAAACGTCCGTCGCCACCGACCGGGTTGTCCACCGGCAGCGAGTAGCGCTGGCCGACCACGAAGTCTTCCTGACCGTGGGCGGGTGCCGTGTGCACCGCGCCCGTGCCGCTGTCGAGCGTCACGTGATCGCCGAGGATGACCGGGACCCGTCGGTCGTAGAAGGGATGGCGCAGCACGAGTCCTTCGAGGTCGGCGCCCGTGGCGCGTGCGGCCTCGGACACACGCGACGCGTGCGCACGCTGCAGCACGGACTCGGCGAGTCCTGCGGCGAGCAGCAGCAACTCCGGGCCTGCGGCGGACTCGACGGACAGCAGTGCGTACTCGTAGTCGGGGTGCAGCGCGACGGCCTGGTTCGCCGGCAGCGTCCACGGCGTCGTGGTCCAGATCACGACGCTGGCCCGTCCGGACGGCAGTTGCGCGACGCGGAGCCGGCGCGCGAGATCGGTCGGATCCGCCACCTCGAAGCGCACGTCGATCGACGGCGAAGTCCGCTCCTCGTACTCGACCTCCGCCTCGGCGAGGGCTGAACGGCAGTCCATGCACCAGTGCACGGGCTTGTAACCCTTGTAGAGGTGTCCGTTGCGGATGATCTGCGCGAACGCGCGCAGCTGCTCGGCTTCGTAGCGCGGCGCAAGCGTCAGGTAGGGATCGGACCAGTCGCCCATCACCCCGAGGCGGATGAAGTCCCTGCGCTGCACGTCGACCTGCGCGAGCGCGAACTCCCGGCACGCGCGGCGGAACGCGCTCGCGTCGAGCTGTCGCGCCTCCTTGCCGCCCGCTTTCTCGACCTGGTGCTCGATCGGCAACCCGTGGCAGTCCCAGCCCGGGACGTAGGGCGCGTCGAAACCATCCAGCGAGCGCGACTTGACGATGATGTCCTTCAGGATCTTGTTGAGCGCGTGGCCGATGTGGATCGTCCCGTTGGCGTAGGGCGGGCCGTCGTGCAGGATGAACGGCGGCCGTCCCTTTGCGAGCTCGCGGAGCTGCTCGTAGATACGCCGCTCCTGCCACCACCCGAGCAGCTCGGGCTCGCGACGCGCGAGGTCGGCCTTCATCGGGAAGGCCGTCTCCGGCAGGTTGATAGTGTGCTTGTAGTCGGCCATCGGTGGGTTCGGGCGACGGATCACGGCGGTCGGGGAACGCGCGATCTTGACGGAAAAGCGCCGGTAATTCCAGCAGTTACGCGCCGAGCGCAGCCCGTGCCGCAGCGGCGTCGCGGTGCATCTGCGCGACCAGTGCATCGATCGTCTCGAAACGCCGCTCATCCCGCAGGCGCAGGATGAAGTCGACGTCGAGGTACCTGCCGTAGAGATCGCCGTCGAAGTCGAAGACGTGCACCTCGAGCAGGGGCTCGGTGCCATTGATCGTCGGCCGCGTGCCGAGACTCACGACCGCTGGATGGTCGGCCAGGCCCGCGCCGCTCACACGCACGGCGAACACGCCCCAGAGCGGGACGACCTTGCGATGCAGCGCGAGATTGGCGGTCGGAAATCCGAGCGTCCTCCCGAGCTGCGCGCCGCGGCGCACGCGTCCCGCCATGCGGTACGGCCGGCCGAGCAACTTCCGCGCGCGCTCGAGGTCACCGCGGCCGAGCGCGTCGCGCACCAGCGAGCTGCTCACGCGCTCGCCCTCGTCCATGTAGCGCCCGACCTCCTCGACCGTGAATCCGTGGCGCGTGCCCGCCTCCTGCAGCAACGCCAGGTTGCCCTCGCGTCGACGCGCGAAGTGGAAATCGTGGCCGACCACCATGTGGCGCACGCCGAGCCCATCGACGAGCAGCCGCTCGACGAACTCCGTCGCGCCCATCGCCTGCACGCGCCGCTCGAAGCGCAGGACCAGCACCCGGTCCACCCCGTACGACGCGAGCGCCTCGAGCTTCTCGCGCAGGCGCGTGAGCCGGGCCGGGGCCGCGTCCCCCTCGAAGAACTCGCGCGGCGTCGGCTCGAAGGTGATCACCGCCGCGGGCAGCCCGACCCGGATGGCCGCCGCGCGCACCGCCGTAATCATGTGCTGGTGGCCGCGATGCACCCCGTCGAAGTTGCCGATCGTCGCCACGCAGCCCCGGTGGCGCGCGCGCAGGTTGTACAGGCCGCGGACGAGTTCCATCACGCGGGTCCCACCGGCCGCACGCGCAGGTCGCGCACCCGCAGGCCGAGGATGAACAGCGTGCCGAAGTAGATGCCGCCGCCGCCGATGACGAGCAGCGACATCCACTGCGCCCGCGACCACGCGCCCATCTCGATCCAGCGCTGCGTGTCGCCGGCGATCCACCACAGGAAGGCGAGCATCAGGACATTGCCGGCCGCGACCTTGAGCAGCATCTGCCGCCAGCCGGGCGCGTGGTGCAGCACGCCCTGCCGACGCAGGCCACGGTAGAGCATCGTCGAGTTGTACCAGGCGCCGATCCCGTTGTTGAGCGCGAGGAGCGCGTGCAGGCCCGGCCGGTCCTGCGTGAGCGCGAGCGGCAGCACGATGAGCAGGTTGAGCCCCATGTTGAGGCCGAGCGCCTGGATGCCGATGCGCACGGGCGTGCGCGTATCCTGGCGCGCGAAGAAGCCCGGCGCGAGCACCTTGACCATGCTGAAGGCGAGCAGGCCCGAGGCGTAGGCCATGAGCGCCAGCGCGGACATGCGCACGTCCTGCTCGTCGAACTTGCCGTAGTGGAAGATCGTCACGGTGAGCGGTCCCGCGAGCATGACGAGCGCCAGCGTCGCGGGCAGCACCACGACGACCGTGAGGCGCAGCGCCCAGTCGAGTGTCGCGGCGAAGCGCTGCGGCGACTGCGCCGCATGATGGGCCGCGAGTCCCGGCAGGATCACGGTCGCGAGCGCGATGCTGAACACGCCGAGCGGGAATTCCATCAGGCGGTCGGCATAGTAGAGCCAGGCGATGCTGCCGGTCGCGAGGAACGAGGCGATCAGGGTGTCGAGCAGCAACGCCACCTGCGAGACCGAAGAGCCGAAGATCGCCGGCAGCATGAGCCGCCCGATCTTGCGCACGCCCTCGTGATCCCAGCGCCATCGTGGCCGCCTGAAGAGACCGAGGCGCGCCATGAACGGGACCTGGAACGCGAGCTGGGCGACGCCTGCGACGAACACGCCGATTGCGAGCACCAGCCCTGGCTGCCCGAAGCGCGGCGCGATCCAGGCGGCGAACACGATCATGACGAGGTTCATGAGCGTCGAGGTGGCCGCCGGCACCGCGAACCGGCCGTAGCTGTTCAGCACGCCGGCGGCGAGCGCGGCGAGCGAGATGAAGAGCAGGTACGGGAAAGTCCACCGGAGCATTTCGACGGTGAGGTCGAACTTGCCCGCGTCCGCGCGGAACCCGGGCGCGAACAGCAGGACCAGGACCGGGGCCGCGAGTACCCCGACGATGGTGACCACCGAAAGGAACCACGCCAGCGTCCCCGCGGCGCCATCGACCAGCTCGCGCACTTCGTCCTGCGTGCGCTGGATCCTGTATTCGGAGACGACCGGCACGAAAGCCTGCGAGAAGGCGCCTTCCGCGAACAGCCGCCGCATGAAGTTCGGGATCTTGAATGCGACCAGGAAGGCGTCCATGAGCACGCCGGCGCCGAACATGCGCGAATAGACCATGTCGCGCAGCAGGCCCGTCACCCGCGACAGCAGGGTGAACGCGCCGACGATGCTGGTGCTGCGCAGGAAGCCGCCGCTCAAGCGGGAACCTCGGCGGCGCTGATGGTCTTAGCGGTCAGTCGTGTCTGCATGCGGGCCGGACTATAGGGGACATTCTGATTTTCTGGAAAAGGGGACATTCCGCTTTTCGCGCCCACACGGCGAAAAGCGGAATGTCCCCTTTTCCAGAAAATCAGAATGTCCCCTATTCCCGGTTGACCGGCGGCCCATCTGCCGCCAGAATACGCGGCTCTTTTGACCGACGCGCCGGCCCTCGGGGCCCGTGACCGCTGGAGACCGGATCCGTGGCGAACATCAAGTCCTCTGAAAAGCGCGCCAGGCAGGCCGTCAAGCGCCGCGCGCACAACATGGCCGCCCGCTCGCGC
>JAGOXN010000082.1 GCA_018059685.1 Steroidobacteraceae bacterium
GTCAGTCGTCTTCATCGTCGTTCCTCCGGAGGGTGCGGGCGCGCTCGGCGAGTTGCGCGAGGTTGTCGGGATCGGTGCCGGCGGCGTCCAGCGTCCCGGGCAGGGCCACGCCCTGCGTGAGGACCACGTCGACGCTGCGGCCCGCGTCGACCTCGATCACCGGGAAGACCTTCTCGGCGAGGCTGATGTAGTACTGGGCGAGCCGGTCCAGGGCCTTGCCCACGCCGGTGCCCAGACCGGCTTCGAGCTGCTTGCCGGGGTCGACGGAGCTGGTGGTGCCCAGCGGCGAGACCGACAGCGTGGTGGAGCTCTGCGTGAAGGCGTGACCGATCCCGCTGGCCACGCCGGCGAGCAGGGCGTTGGCGAGGATCTGACCCTGCTTGGAGACCAGGCGTCCGCGCATGCCGGCCTTGCCGTCCTCGCCGGCCACGTAGCCTTTCACCGGCACGTCGATGGCCGTGCCGTCGCGGGTGACGCACGACAGCGACTCGGTGCGGATGTAGGCGCGCTCGGAACTCACGTCGCCATAGCCGGCGCCGACGATGAAACACTCCTTCACGCGGGCGCGGAACTGGTTGGGGAGGATCGCGTTGTCGGCGAGGCGCAGCAGCACCGGCTGAGGATTGCGCTGCGCCTGGCCGCCGGTGGGTGCATCCAGGCCGCCGAGAAGGACCGCCCGGGTGAAGGCGCCGCTGGGCAGATAGCGGCGCGTGTCGCGAGTGGTGGAGCTGGTCGCTGCCGCGTCCGCGGCCGGCTTGGCGCCCTTGCCCGCTGCGACGTCCCCCAGCACGATGCTCACGATGCCCGTGGGTGTCGGCATGCTCGGAACGCCGCCGGGCGGCGGTGGCAGGCCGGCGCCCTGCACGGCGCCTTGCGGCATCGGCGGCGGTGGCGGCGGGAAGCGCTGCGGACCGGCGTCGAGCAGCGCTCCCCCCGGACGATCCGGCCCGAAACTCGGTCGTGCCGCCGGCGTTGCGACGGGCGGCGGCGGCAACGGTGTGAGTCCGGTGCCTTCGAGCTTCTTCAGGCGCTCGAGCATTTCCTTGCCCTGACCTTCGAGCTCGGCGTTGCGCTGCGCGAGGTCGCGCGAGCGCTGCTCGATTGCCTTCAGTTGAGCATCGGCCTGGCCGCGCCATGCGTCGCGGGGATCGACCTGCGCACCCGGCGCGAGGATGTTCGTCGACTGCGGCTTCGCGGGCTGCGCGTCGTTGCCCTTGGTGCCGGTCAGCGAGACCGACAGCAGCGTGCCGGCCACGATCGTGCCGGCGATGCCTGCGAGCAACAGGACCTGACGGCGCTTGACGGCCGCGGCCGAAGGCTCTGCCTGGGCCAATGTGGACGCTTGGCCCGATGGGTGAGACGCGCCGGTCGGCGACATGCCGGGCGGCAGGACGGGATCAGTCATCGGCTCGGCGCTCCCTGATCACGAAGAGTTGGGTGGTCTCGCCCGGGCGCAGGGCCGCATGCTCGACGCTCACGGCCATTACGCCGCGCTTGAAGAGATCGCGCTCGGCGAGTTCGAGCGTGGACGCGCCGGTGTTGACGAGCTGGTACTTCTCGCCGACCACGCCTGCGCCGATCCACCGGCGCTGCAACGTGAGTCTTGCGCCGGGCCACAGGGTCAGTTCGCGCCCGGGCTCACGCACCTCCATGTCGTCGGGCAGCGCGTCCTCGGCCATCGCGAGCAGGAGGTTCTTCATCGTGCGCACGTGACGGCCGCTGCGCTCGATGCGTGCGAGTCCGGTCGCGGCGTCGCGGGCCTCGCGGATCACGATGGCGTCGCTCGGGGTGTCCACCGGCTGCAGCAGCAGCCCGATCGTCGAGCGCTCCGTGCTGACGAAGAGGTTGATGGGCTTGGTGCTGTCGGAGGAGACCGGCCGAATGAAGACCTGGCCCTTCTCGTCGTCCTTCTCCAGCACGAATTCGCCGGCGTTTCCCGTCACCTTGCGGATGCGGCCACGATCGACAGAGATGCGCGTCACCTCCTTGCGCGAGACCTTGGCGAGCACGGTCTCGCCGTCGCGCGCGTCGACGACCTGCAGCGCCAGGGCGGGCTGGCTAGCGCCCAGTGCCAGCAGCAGGAGCCAGGCGAAGCTGGGACTGAGCTTGGATTTCGAGCGGGTCATTGGGACTGGTCTCCCGGAACGCCTTCAGAAAGATTCGGCCGCTGGCGTACTGGAGCTCTATGGCGTAGCCCTTCGAGACCTCGGACACGCGGCGGTCGCTGATGAATGTGGTGAGCAGGCCGCGCACGCCCACGCGCTGGGTGCGCTCGTCGACGGAGAGGTCCTGCGCGCTGAACACGGTGGAGGCGCCGTCGCGTTTGACGCGCTCGGCAGCGGTGGCCAGCACGCTGCGCAGTTCCCCGTAGGAGGCCGGTGCGGCGTACTGGAGCAGCACCCGGGACTGGTGGTCGATGCTCTGCGGCGTGACGTTGA
Organism: Steroidobacteraceae bacterium; assembly: GCA_018059685.1. Lineage (GTDB taxonomy): Bacteria > Pseudomonadota > Gammaproteobacteria > Steroidobacterales > Steroidobacteraceae > RPQJ01. Next base: position 2,439 of record JAGOXN010000082.1, read on the forward strand.
GCGTCAGCTGCAGGAGGAAATAGGCCATCTGTTCGAGGTACTCGGCGCTCACGCGCTCGGACTCGACCCAGAAGGTCTTGTTGATGCTGGGCGGCACCACCACCACGCGCTCGCGGCCGGCCATGTGCATCGCGAAGGCCGCCAGCGTCACGTTGGCGAGCATCGAGCAGGCGAGCAGCAGCACGAGCAGGGCGCTCGCACGGCGCGCGCTGGCGATGTCGGCGCGCAGCCAGTCGAGCTTCATCCGGCCAGCTCGCGCAGGTAGGAAGGCGGGGTGCGCTTTAGGCCCGTCATGAAGGCCGGCAGATGCCAGTACAGCAGGTGCAGCGCGAAGGCCGGGTGCTTGCCCGCCTTCGCGCGTCCATAGGCCGAGGCGAGAAGCAGGCCGACGGCGCAGCCGCTCACGAAGAAGCCCGCGACCATGCCGGCCAGCGCGGCCCCCAGCACCAGCAGGGCCACGTCGATGTCCCACCAGAACATGCGCGGCGGGTCATTGAGACGGCGGGGGATGTCGAGCGACGCGTCGATCACGGCATCGCCCCGTCAGATCACGGCGGTCATGATCGAGTCGATGATGGTCGGCACGTAGACCATGAAGAGCGCGAAGACGACGCCGGCGAGCGCCGGAATCGGCGAGGAGCGCGCGATGCCGATGCCGGCACCGAGGATGAAGGCGGCAATCGCGATCGACTTGCCGAGGAAGCCCGTCGCCCAGTTGAGCAGGGTCGTGTACATGGTCTGGAACTCGGTACCGGTGGTCCCGGCCAGGGCCGAGCCGGCGGCAAGAGTCAGGACGAGGGCGAGGGGAACGGCAGTGCTGCTGCGGCGGATCAGAGTCATGGTGTGGTGTCTCGTGGTTGGGTAGAGAGGAAGTGCTCGGGCGAGCGGTCAGGGCAGGGTTGCGACCACCGCTGCTCGGTGGTCGCCTCGGGTGAAGGCGGTACGCGTGGCGCCGTGGTTGGCGCGATGCGCGCCGTCGTCGGCGCTGCGCAGGTGGCGGCGGACCTTGTCGACGTAGGCGCGACGCAAGGCGGGATTGGCGGCGTTGTAAGCGCCGACCGCATCCCACGTGTAGCCCAGCCGCTGGACGTTGCCGGCGAGGATCCAGGCGCCGACGTGGATGCTGGTGCACGGGTCGAAGAGATCGCGCTCGCCGATGCCGTGGGCGGCCAGCGTGGGCAGCCAAGCCGAGTTGATCTGCATGAGTCCGATGTCGCGCGTGCCGTTGCGGTTGCGTCCGACGGCCTGCGGGTCGAGCGCCGATTCGGTGCGCGCGATCGCGTAGAGCAACTCGCTGCTGACGCGGTAGCGCGTGGCCGCCTCGTCCCAGCAAGCGTGGGCGGGCAGGGCCGCGAGCGTGACGATCGCGGTGATCAGTCCTGCTGTCGGCACCCAGCTCGCTGTCTTGCGCAATCGGAACCCCCTTCACGTTGGCGCGGAAGTGCGGCGCTTCGAGCGAGCCGCATTGCGTTGCCATCCTAGGGAGCGAGCACGTGCGAATCAGGCTCAATCGGGGCTTCGATGAAGCCTCGAATCCGGCTTGCATCGGCGCGGAATCTCTGCCGCCGACGTGCGACGAGCGGCCGATGCGAGGAGCCGGTGCTGCGGCGTGGCTCACGACGAAGCTCGGTCGAACTCGTCAAGAGGACATCGGGTCCTCGTCGAGGCTTCGATCGAAGCTGATGGCCGTCAAGCCGCCCGGAATACTGGTCGAATGACTTTCAACGACACGCCCTCCGGGTCTGCGTCATCGCGAGCGATCAGGTCGCCCTTCGTGCCCGAGGGGCCGGTGCTCTGCGCGCAGGCGATCATCGATCGCAGCGGGGCGGCGAACCTGATCGTCCTGCTTCGCGTCAGGATGGGGTTCCCGGCGGAGAGCTTCGCGCTGGCGGCGCGGCCACTGATCGACGGCTATGCGGAGTTCGTGCAGCTGCGGCCGATGCCAGGCTCCAGTCGATATGGCGGTCCGGGCGGACAACTGCAGCGCGGGCTCGTGACTGCGCTGCGCGCACTCGATCACCGGCGCGGCCAGATCCTGCCGCGCAATGCGCCGCCCGAGATCCTGGGCGCGCTCGCGCATCGATGGACTTACGCGGTGTTCGCGGCAGCGCTGCTGCGCGATGTCGGCGGACGTCCGTCGGACGACTCAGTGCGAATGTTCGAGCGCTGGGTTCCGCCGATCGTCCAGGCATGGTTGGCCGAACATCCTCCGCTGATGGCGGAACTGCGCGCCGTGCTGGTGGGCCGCGCGCATGCATCCAGCGCGATTGCCGAACTGGTCGAGCGCGCCGCGACCGGCGCGCGCCCGCATGCCGAGGTGGCGGTGCCTTGTGCGCAGTCGGAGTCGATTGCCTGCACGGCGGAGGCGAGCGTTGAGACGGCGCCAATCGCGCCCGAGGCTAACGGACCAGTAGTCCTCGACGGTGTCGACGCGGCTAGCGCCGAGCGACCCCGGCGCTTCATCGAGTGGGTGCGGCAGGGGATCGCCGACGGAACCTTGCCGGTGAACGTGCGCGGCGCGCTCGTGCACGGGGTCGAGGACGGTCTGCTGCTCGCTTCGCCGGGCATCTTCCGGGCGTTCATCCGGCGCGATGGCGCCGGCCAGGTTGAACCCGGCGAAGCCGCCAAGCGTCTGCAGCGCGAGGTCCTGCGAGCCGGGTGGCACCTGCGGGCCGATGGCGGCGTGAACCTGCACGGCTACGCGTGGAAGCAGGACGGACGCGGGGCCGCTCGCATCCACGGCGTCGTGATCCTTGCGGCACAGCGGTTCGTCGATCCGGTACCGCCGATCAACCCGGCGCTCGTGCGCGTCGGCGACTCCGCGCCGGCCGCGGAGTGATGGCCTATCCGATCGAAGCCCGGCTGCGGCCAGCGCACGAACTCGGCGCAGCCTCGGTGTCGGCACTGGGCGCGGTCCTGGTACTCAGCACCCCGGGGCTCTTTCTGGTCTCGCCTCCTTGGCACCTGGCGCTTGCCGGCCTGCTGCTGGGCCATGCCGCGTGGCGCGGCGCGGCCGGACTGAGCACGCTGCGCTATCGCGCCAACCTGCGCCGCCGTCGGCGCTACGAATTGCACTCCGCCGATATTCCCTGGTCAGTGGATCGGCTCTTTCTGGGGCGCGGGTTTCGGTGGGACCAGCGTCACACCCAACGCTTGTTCGAGGCGCGGCTTCCCGTGAACCGGCCGCTGCTTCAGGGCGGAGGTTTCGCAGGTGTGTTGGCGGCGTTCGTACCCGCAGCGGAAGACACCAGTGGCGTCGGCGGGGACCCCGCCATCCACGGTGTCGAGCCCGACGAGACCGAGATCTGGATGGACCTGGAGGATCGAGTCGGGCACACGCTGGTGCTCGGCACCACGCGCGTGGGCAAGACGCGCCTGGCCGAACTGCTGATCGCCCAGGACATCCGTCGCGGCGAGGTGGTGATCGTCTTCGATCCGAAGGGCGACGTCGATCTGCTGCGCCGCGTGTTTGCCGAAGCCGAGCGGGCGGGGCGCGGCGGGGAGTTCTTCATGTTCCACCTCGGGCATCCGGAGATCTCCGCGCGCTACAACCCGGTGGGCAGCTTCTCGCGCATCACCGAGGTCGCCACCCGCATCGCGGGCCAGTTGCCGTCGGAAGGCCAGTCCGCCGCCTTCAAGGAGTTCGTCTGGCGCTTCGTGAATGTGATGGCCCGCGCGCTCGTCGCGCTCGGTCGCAAGCCCGACTACCAGGAGATCAACCGGTATGCGTCCGACGTCGAGCCGCTGCTGATCGACTACTTCGAATACTGGCTCGACCGGGAGCCCGCCGCCGCAGGCTGGCGCGAGGAGCTGCGATCGCTGGCCATCGACAAGAAGAATCTCGACAAGGGTCTGCAGTCGCGGGGCGCGCGTGCGGTTAGTCTCGTCGAATACGCCCGGCGCAAGAAGCTATATGACCCGATCGCCCACGCGCTCGCATCGACGCTCAACTACGAGAAGAGCCACTTCGACAAGCTGGTGGCCTCGCTGCTGCCGCTGATGGAGAAGCTCACCACCGGGCGCACCGCGTCACTGCTGTCGCCGGAGCTCGACGATCCGACCGACTGGCGCCCGGTCTTCGACTGGACTTCGGTGATCCACCTGGGCGGCATCGTCTACGTCGGGCTGGATGCGCTCTCCGACTACGAGGTGGCTGCAGCGGTGGGCAACTCGATGTTCGCGGACCTCACGAGCGTGGCCGGCAGCCTCTACAAGTTCGGCGCCGGTCGCGGACTGCCCGGCGAAGTGACGCCACGGCGGATCGCGATCCACGCTGACGAGTTCAACGAGCTGATCGGCGACGAGTTCATTCCGCTGCTGAACAAGGCGGGCGGGGCGGGGTTTCAGGTGACGGCATACACGCAGACCTGGTCGGACGTGGAAGCGCGCATCGGTTCGCCCGCCAAGGCGGGACAGATCGCCGGCAACTTCAACACGCTGATCATGCTTCGGGTGAAGGAGGTTGCGACCGCCGAGCTGTTGACCAGCCAGCTGCCCGAAGTGCACGTGGTCTCGACCGTCGTGTCGTCGTCGGTATCCGACACCAACGACCCGATCGACTTCGCGGACTTCGCCAGCCGCAACGAGGACCGCATCGCCCCGGAAGCCGTCCGGATGCTCGAGCCGACCGATCTGGTGCAACTGCCCAAGGGCGAGGCCTTTGCGCTCATTCACGGCGGCCAGCTGCACAAGATTCGCATGCCCCTGCCATCGGCATCGAGCGATCCGCTAATGCCGACGAGCCTGGCGGCGATCGGGGAGACGCTGCGCGCGCGCCTCGACGGGCCCTGGAATCAGCCGGAGGACCCCACCGAACCGGAGGGCCAACGTGTCGTCTAGGAATGCGGCTTTCCACGAGGGCGTCTTGGCCGGCGTGCTGCTGAGCCCGCTGAAACTGGCCTTCTCGCTGGCCTTGGGTCTGGTCGCGCTCCTGGTGTGCGCCTGGATCGTCGACTGGGTGTTCGTGTTCAAGGTCTGGCCGCAGGGGATCGAACGACTGCGTGAACTGCTGACGCACGATCTTGCGGGCGGTATCGCGCTCGCCGCTCGGCAGGGCGCCGGTGCCGGCGTCATCACCGGACCTGCGAATGCCCTCTACTCGATCGTGTTCGAGGCCACCGGCATCCACGACATGGGCACACAGTTCGCCAACGGGTCCGCGCTGTCGATCCCGGACACGATCATGCGGCGCAGCTATGTCTCGCACCGGGAGGGCATCGAGGCGGCGATGGTCGGCACGCAGCTGCTCGGCGTGCGCACGGCGATCGTGGCGCGGTTCGCGCCGCTCTTGCTTCTTCTGTATGCGGTCGGTGCCGCCGATGGGTTCACCCAGCGTGCGATCCGTCGGGCTTGCGGCGGACGCGAGTCGGCCAGCCTGTACCACCGGGCGAAGTACCTGCAGTTGGCGGTGCTGGGGCTGGGCGCAGTTGCCCTGTTGATGTGGCCGGGGCGGGTGCAGTGGGAACTGTGCGTGGCGCTGGGCGCGCTGCTGACCGGCGGCCTGGCGAGTGTGCAGTGGGCGTACTACAAGAAGCACATGTAGACGCGGCGACGCCAGAGCGTGTGGTGTTGCCCAAATTCGTATGGCGACTTCATTCCGTTGCTCTCCCCCGAGCCTGACCGCCGACGACGGCGCCGGCAAGGACACAGCAGATGCGTGTAGGTCAGCTGGGAGTCTTCAACCAGGCAATGAGCTTCGCCCACAGGCCACGCCCGTCACGAATACGGGAATCGGCCCCTGCTGGCGGTGGCCTGTCGGAAGGACGCGTTGGATCGGAGTTCGGCGCCGACGGCGTCGAGGCACCGTAGTACCGGGCCTTTGCCGCGCGATCGTGCGCCCGGCCGGCCTCGATCCGCGCCCGGGACATCTGCCCGGCCCAGTGAACTCTGTTTTGTCTGACCCAGTAGTGCGATCGACAGGGGAGGCTCCAGTTTCCGATGGACGGGTCGAGCGACACGGTTTCACCGTCGCAGACCAACTTCCAGTCGGTGGGGGAGAGCGGCGTCACGACTTCCTTGCCACATCCGCAGCAACAGAGGTGGGATGCCGTCGAATAGGCCAATGAGACGTAGAGAACGCCATCTTGCAGCGTCGTTGGTATGAACTCGACGAACTCTGGGGTGAGTGCGTTGCGCTTCACAGGAGGTCGTCGCTGGTCAACAGGTTGGAGCTCGTCGTGTACGTCGTGTTGTGCTCCTTCTCCAGGTCTTGGTAGAAGCCGCAAAGCTTCTTCCACCTGATCACCGCCAACGCCGCATTGAGCGCATTCAGGTCGGCCACCTGAATGTTCTTGTCGTACGGGTTGTCGCTGTCGTTGTCAGCGAAGGACACCCGCTGCGAGACGTGGTCACGCTTGTCCGGTGTGCTCGTCGTTACTCTGCATATCGCCCAGAGCGCCAGCGACTCCGGGACCAACTCAACGCCGATGCCGACGTCGATGAACGACATTGCACCGGCGCTGAGCCGGTCCACGATCAGCTTCTTTGCCGGACCGTTATCGAGGCAGAGGAAAACGAAATCGAAGCCGAGAAGTACTTCGACGTTTTCCTCGGAGACGTGCTCCTCGTGCGCGACGATGCCGCGGCGCATCCTGGAGTAGAGCGCCCGGAAGTAGGCCACCTTGCTGAGACCTCGCGTCAGATCGTCCAGCGACGCTGCCGATGGGGCTCGAAACGCGTTGTGCTGCAGGAAGGCATCGGCATCGAATAGGTGAATTTCTCGTACCGGCGTCTTGGCCACCAGATCGAGGACGTACGAGCCGGTTCCACCCAGTCCGACAATCGCGACGCGCGACGTTTTGAGCTTATCGCTGACTGCCAAGATCCCGGCGCGACTGGACGCCGTATCGAGGTACTCGAACACGCTCTGTTCTGGCGATGCGGCGACCGGCTTGAACGTGCGCGCCGTCGCGGTGGGGTCGACGGACTGGGCGGGTGCGCTAACGATATCGATGTAGCGCGTCATCTTTTGGTGGTAGTTCGCGTAGCCCTGCGCCGGCTTGTTCGAGAACGAGTGGTGGACCACGATGTCCTGTGCGAGCTGCGTGCTCTGGCTGGTGTGCTTGATCTGCGGGATCTCTCTGCCGTCCTTCTGACAGGGATGTTCGCCCACGAACCAGGCAACGTGATTGCCTGGAGTGGTGGTCACGTCACCCGCCAGGGTCAGGTCGGACACCAGCGTGCCTCGGCCGACGACGCCCCTCGAGTTCAGGTAAGGAACCGAGTGGATCAGCAG
>JAGOXN010000083.1 GCA_018059685.1 Steroidobacteraceae bacterium
ATGCTGGATCGGGCATACCCGATGAACGATGCGCAGCCGCCAACCCACGCACGGGTCGCGCAGATCGTGGAGTCGTTCGAAGCCCACGGACTGGCGTGCGAGATCGTCACTTGACGTAGCGCGCGGCGCGCGCAACCTCAGTCGCCCGCGTCCTCCGCCGCCTGGCGCATCTTCGTCATGCGGCCGCCGGTGCGCCAGATGTAGCAGGAGTCCGGGAAGCCGCCGAAACCCGACTCGTCCATGATGCGTGGACGGCTTCCTTCGCGCGCTCCCTGCTCGATCATGCGCGTGACGCGTGGGGACAGGCTCTGCACGAAGGCCGGGGCGAAGTTGATCAGTGCGGCGAGCAGCGGTTCACGCGCCGGGTCGGCGCCATAGCGGCGCAGGAGTTCGGGCGCGAGCCCGCGCATCACCGGCTGACCGTCGAGCCAGTCGAGTTCCCCGCTCCGGCTCTGCCAGGTGGCCGTGCCCAGCTCGGCCCGCGTGCGAGTGCGTTCGGTCACGTCGAAGGCCCTGATCGTCGTCGCGGCCGCATCGACCTGAAAGATCGCCCGCACCTCGTGCTGAGCGCCGAGTCGATCGAGCGTCCCGACCATGCCCGCGAACGGCAGGGTGTGCACGTCCGTGAGCTGTATGGCGATTTCCTGGTTGCCGCTTCGACGCTCGAATCCGTCCACGACGACGATACGTTTGGCGATGCGCTCGCCCGACTCGCGGCCGCGTCGCCGCCCGTGCGCGTTCGCCGCCTCGCGTGCGATCGCCCCTGGAAGGAAGGACACCACGAGCTGCGCGAGCGTGAGCAGGTGACTGCAGCCGAGGGCTCCCCCGAAGATCTCACGCAACCGGCGCGCACTGCCTCCTGCGAGCGTCTCGCCGACCATGCCTCGCAGCAGGTGGACCGGATCGCGGCAGCTCTCACCGGCGGTGCGCCGGCTCGGCTCGAATGCGACCACCTGCTGGCTGGGATCGAAGCGCTCGATGCGCCCATTTTCCGCATCCACGAGCACGTCCAGCGACATGTGATGGATCAGCCCCGCCGTCTGCAGTTCGCCTCCTGTCGGAATCCAGCCCTGCTTGCGCAGGTCGAGGATGGTCGCCAGCGCGCGCAAGCGGCTGGCCTCGTCCTGCACTACTTCGACGGTGAGCGTGCGGCAGTGGACGGGATAGCCGCCCGTCTCGAACGGATCGATGCAGATGGGCTCGTCAGCCGTCGGACTCACCACGATCGACTCCGCTGCCTCGACTCGCCCGCCGTTCGTGTCGCAGCAGCACTCTTCATCGCGAAGACGCCGGGGTCGTCGCGGGGTCCGGCCGGCCCTACGGCGTCACCACGGGCAGCGTCAGGCGCGAGGAGTGCCGTGCATCGTGAAAGACCTGCTGCACTGCCTTCCGCGCGTCCGTCGCACTGCCCAGCGCAGGCGTCACCGTCGAGTTCAGGTTGCGGTCGAAGCGCGGAAAGTTGCTGCTCGAGATCTCGAGTCGGACGCAATGACCGGACTTGAAGGTGTGCGCCACGTCCCACAGGTCGATCGCGAAGTCCGTGATCTTCCCCGGTTCGAGGAATTCCGCATGCTCGCGGCTGTTTCGATAGCGGGCCCGCACGATGCCTTCGGCGATGTTGGCGCAGTATCCGCTCGGTTCGACGTCCACGAGTTTTGCCGTGAAGTCCGTATCCACCGCGCTGCTGCTCGCATGGAGAGTGACCGTGACCGGGCCGGCAATCGCGAGGGGTTCGGCCAGCCGGGCAGTCGTGTAGACCAGGACGTCCTGTCGCTCCTCGACCCCCGCCTGATCCTCGACGCCCGTCGGAACGCCGACCATGCTGCGGCCCCCGCAGGTCGGCACGGGATCGAGCGGATCGTAGACGAAGCTGTCCCGGGGCTCTGCATCCGGAGGTTTCGTGTCGAGCATGCCATCGCCCATGCGGCTGTTCGCCCGACCCGCACTGCGCAGGTAGTAGTGCACGGGCGTGTGCGCGGGCGGCCAGGACTCGGCCTCTTTCCAGACGTTCTCGCCCATCTGGTAGTAGCGGACGCCCTTGTCCGGCAGGACCTTCAACGGCTCGCCGCGCAGCCAGTGGTCGAACCAGTCGAGCGCAAGACTGCCGAGCAACTCGGGACCCGTGAAGACCTCGGGACCGAAGTCGCGCTGGCCCGCGCAGGTCGGCCGTTTGTTGTAGTAGGCACTGTGGTCCCAGGGTCCGAGGATCAGGCGGTGCTTGTCGCGCACGCTCGGGTGGGAGCGTTCCGCGAGCGCCTTTGCCAGGTCGAGGTGACCTCGCAGGCAGGTGTCGTACCACGAGGTCATGTGCAGGACGGGCACCTGAACATTCCCGGCGCGCGCGACGGCGTCGGCCTCCTGCCAGAACTCGTCGTAGCTCGGGTGCGACAGCCACTCGCGCCAATAGGGTGCCGCTCCGTCCTGGAAGGGTGGAAAGTCGACGAGCGGCAGGAAGCGCGCCGAGCCGTTCATGTCGCGCGAGGCTTCTGCGAGCTTGCGCAATGCCTCCTGCTCAGCCGCGGGCGCGAGACCCAGCCGTGGAATCGTATCGGTGGCGAGCGCCGTCCAGATCCAGGACATCTGGAAGCCGAGTTCCAGCGCGCCGTTCGAATAGGTCCAGCCCGCGAGATAGTCGGTAGCAGTCTCGTAGGCGAATACGGCTTTCAGGTGCGGCGGCGCCGCGACCGCGCCCTGCACGGCCATCGTGCCGAGCGCGCAGGCCCCGTAGAGGCCCACATCGCCATTGGACCACGGTTGAGCGGCGGCCCACTCGACCGTGTCGTAAGCGTCCTCGCGGATCCTCGTATAGGGTCTCCACGTACCCTCGGACCCTGCCCGCCCGCGCACTTCCTGCACCACCACTGCGTAACCGCGCTGGGCCGCGACCAGAGGACTGAAGATGAGCTCGTGTACGACCAGGAACTGATCGTTGTTGTAGACGTGACCGTTCACGAGGACCGGATGGCGCTGGCCGTCGTCGGGCCGATAGATGTCGGTGGCCACACGCACGCCGTCGCGCATGGTCACCATTACGTCTCGCTCGACAAGTATGTTGGCAGTCATGGATTCTCCAGGAGTCAGCAGAACCTCAGCGCCCGCGGAACACCGGCGGACGCTTCTCCCGCAGCGCCGCCACCGCCTCGCGATGATCATCGGTGCGCACGGAGAGCGACTCGTAGGCCATCGAGGCCTCCATGACCGGATGCACGATCGCCTTAAGTCCGACGTTGACCGAGAGCTTCGTCCACTGAATGGCCTTCGCGGCGCCGGCCGCCAGGCGCTCCGCGAAGGCCTGCACCGCAGTGTCGAGCTCCCCGACCGGAAGTACATGGTTGATCAGGCCGATCTTCTCCGCCTCCACCGCCGTCAGGAGCCCTCCGGTGAACAGGAACTCCTTGGCCTTGGCATAGCCGATCAGCTGCGGCCAGATGGCCGCCCCACCGTCACCTGCGACGTAGCCCACGAGCACGTGCGGGTCGCCGATCCTGGCGTGGCTCGCGGCAAAGACGATGTCGCTGAACAGCGCGAGTGTGGCGCCGAAGCCGATGGCGTGTCCATTCACTTTGGCGATGATCGGCTTCGGACAGTCGAGCATCGAGAAGACGATGCGCTTGGCCTCCATGGCCAGCCGGTCGAAGCGTCCGGGATTGTCAATGGACAGCTGCATCGCCTTGTAGTCCCCACCCGCGGAGAAGGCCTTGCCCGCTCCTGTCAGAATGACGACGTCGGTCTCGCGATCGTCCGCGCAGTCATTGAAGACCCGGGCGATCGAACTGTGCATCACTTCGTCGGCGGCATTGAGCTGCTCTGGTCGATCCAGGGTCACCGTGAGTATGCGGCCTGCGTACGTCAGGCGGAGACCCGGGTAGGACGAGATATCCATGGGATTCCTCAGGCAAAGAGCGACAGGACGCCCGGACGGCTGACTTTCATCGAGACTGTCCGAGGCAGCGCCACGACGAGCTTGAAGCGAACTGGAATCTGATAGGGGCTGAGAAGCCGTGCTGCATGAGCGCGCAGATCGTCCTCGGTCGTCGCAGCCGCTCCCTCGCGCAGCTCGACCGCTGCCACCGGAACCTGCCCGAGTCGCTCATCGGGGAGACCGACCACGGACGCCTCCCTCACCGCCGGATGCTGCATCAGCACGGCGGCAACGGCGGCAGTGTCGACCTTGAAGCCGCCGCGAATGATCGTGTCGTCCACGCGACCGTGGATATAGAGAAACCCGTCCGCGTCGAGCGAGGCGAGATCGCTCGTGCGGGTCCACGACACGTCGGCACCCAGGCGCTGCCGTGGCAGCACTTCGAGGACGCCGATCTGGCCGGCCGGCAGCTCGCCGCCGCCATCAGCGTCCACCACCCGCAGGAGCACATCGCCACGCGCACGTCCGACGCTGCCCAGCTTGGTGGCGATGTGTCTCCGGTGGTCCTCGAGCGTCCAGCCGGCGAGACCGCCCATCCACTCCGTCGCGCCGTACTGCACGAGCACCGGAATGCCGTAGGTCGCTTCGAAGCGACGCTGCGTTTCCGGCGACAGAGGTGCGGTGCCCGCCCGCACGGCAATCAGGCTCGCGAGGTCCTCGCGCGGTACGCCCGCCTCGAGCACCATGCTCATCGGCGTCGGCGGAAGACTGCAGAAGCGCACCCGATGACGCTTGATGGCAGCCACCCAACGCTCGACCGAAAACTTCTCCAGCAGAACTATCGGGCGGCCCTCGTAGATCGAGAGCAGCGCGCCGAACATGCCGCTGACGTGCATGAGCGGTGCGGACATCACGGTGGGAGTCGCCTTGAGCGAAGGCGCGGCGGACTGATCCTCGCCCCTCGCTCCGTCCAGGATCGCATCGGCCATCGTCGCGCGGCCGATGCGAATCCGCCTGGGCCTGCCCGTTGTGCCGCTGGTGAGGATCTGCAGCGCGACGCCAGTGAGATCCTCGCCTCGCCTCCCCGAAGTTCGACCGGGGCAGCCCACGCGGCGGATGGGTCCGAGCGCACCATCGGGAAGGCTCAGACCGGCGATACCCTCCTCCTCCGCCACGCGCATCGCTCCGGGCCTCCAGTCCCCGGACTCGCCGATCAAAGCGTCGAGACGCAGATCGCACAGCTCCTTCTGCAGCTCGTCGTCGGGCTGCAACGGGTTCAGGCTGACGATGCAACGATCGGACAGCAGCAGCGCCAGCAGAGCCGCGAGCATGCCGGGCCTGTTGCGCAACAGCACGCCGACGGCGGCAGCATGTCCCACGCCGGCTTCGGTGAGAGCCGCATCGATGCGCGACACGGCGGAACGCAGGTCGCCCCAGCTGAACGCGGCGTCCCCGAACTCGACGGCCTGCGCGTCGGGCTCCAGAGCCCAGATCGTCTCGATGCGTCGAAAGAAAGCTTCGGGCGACTGCGCTCCGCGATTCATGCTCGTTCGTCGGGTGGCCGCAGACCGCGGCCGGCACAACACTATCGTCACCCTGGTATCGCGGTCGTAGTCCGGTCGGACGATGTGACGCGCAGCATCCGACCGCCAGATTCGCGACGCACTCGTGTCACACACGGAGCTCAAGTGTCACACCCGGCCGGAATCGCAGAACCCGCCCGAACATCCCGTCGTTCGATGCGATCGCCGCCGGGTTCTCGTTGCATGGTGGCACGCGAACTGATTCGCGCAGAGTCACATCACGGCGTCGCCAGATCCAGCGGCCATGACCGCGGACACTGGTGGGAGCTCGCCATGACCCTAACTGCGTGGACGTCGTCGGCTTCGGGCAGGCGGACTCCGTGCCGGGCTGTCGCGCAGCCTGTGCCTGAGCTCCTCCAGGGTGTCATGCAGGAGCCGCAGGCGCTCCCGGCCGATCAGCTTGGCGTACTGGCGCTGGATCAGTTCTCCGATCTCGACACCGTTCGCCATCAACCGGTGGCCACGCGCGGAGAAGCGTACGATCTTCGCGCGGCTGTCGGTCGGGTCCGGTATGCGCTCCACGTATCCCAGGCGCTCCACCTCGTCCACGAGCTGCCCCATGCCCTGCTTGGTCATCGAGGCCCTCCGGGCGAGTTCAGTGAGGCGCGTGCCTTCGAGGCTCAGATTGACGACCACCGCGGTATGCGCAGGCTGCAGTCCGGTGTGACCCCGCTCCGCAAAGCCTGCCAGCGCGCGTCGCTGGAAATCCTTGGCGATCTCGGTGAGCGGCTGGCCGATATTGGTCCTGCGGAAGCGCTCCAGATCCCGCTGGCAGGTCTTGCGTTGTGCCATGGCGGCGGAGTATACGCTTCACTCGGCGATTCGGTAAATTGACTTGACTAGTTCCGCGCTTGCTCAGCCATGAACGCCGTGCGCGCCGTCGTCGCGCGGCGAGACATGCTCGGCAGCCCGCGCGAGGCTGAATCGATTGATACGAACCCCCGGAGAGGCGCCATGAGTTTCCCGAAGACCAGACCCATTCCCAAGGAGTGTCACGACATCCTGACGGACCTTCCCACCGGTCACGTGGCCACGGTTCGCACGGATGGCCGCCTTTCAGTCACGCCGGTCAGCCCGATGTTCGACGGTGAGTACGTTCGCATCAGCACCCTGAAGTCGCGCCAGAAGTACAGGAACCTGGTCGCCGATCCGCGGATCGCGATTTCGATACCGCATCGCAACAACCCGAACCGCTACGTTGAGATCCGCGGCATTGCCGAGCTCACGGACGATACGGACCGGGCGTTCGTCAATTCGATCGCACGCTACTACATGAACGTCGACGTGTACCCGTTCGACAAGCCCGGAGACGAGCGCGTCACGATCACGATCCACGCCGAGCAGGTGTCGAGTCCCGACATTCCGCTGGCGAAGGCCCCCCCGGGGGCGCCGGACCGCGGGCGCGACCGCTGAGCGGCGCCGCTGCATGACGCAAGCGATGACCCGCGATGACTTCCTTCAGCCGAGCTCATGGTCGTGGAGCTCGGTTCGGCGATGGCATGCGCACGACATTCATCCCATGTTCCATCATCAGGAGGGTTCCGCATGAGTGACCTCGAAGACCGCCTGGCGATCCGCGAGCTCGTGGAGCGCTGGAGTGACGGCACCAACAACCACGACTGGACGGCGCTGGAGGATCTGTTCACCGACGACGCGGTGTGGGACGTCGGTGCACCGCTCAGCTTCAAGGTCCAGGGTGGTCGCAAGATCGTCGCGGAGCTGCGCGAGAAGATGCGACCCTCGCAGTACGTGGTACAGACGCCGCACGCCATCATCGTGAAGGTGCGGGGAGATACCGCGACGGCCCGGTCCACGATCCACGAGGTCTGTCGCTTCGCCGATGGCACGGGACTCGAGATGACGGGCACCTATTTCGACGAGGTGGTAAGAGTGGCGCAGGGCTGGCGGTTCAAGCGCCGCAAGTACCTCTGCACCTACCTGAACCCACATCCACCCGCCGGCCAGCCCTTCCGGAATTTCGACGAACCCGTCTGACGAGTGTGACGTCCGACCCGCCTGCTGGAATGCTTCCCGGGCGAAGCGACGCGGACGATCCCGGGATGCAGGGCCGACCGACCGAACCGTCTTTGCGGCCGGATCGATCAGGCCGGCCGGCGGGTGCCTGCGCGTATGCAGGCCTCATGAGCGTCGGCCCGCGTCCGGGCGGTTGACCGCAGGCGCGGTCGGGTGTGACGATCACGCCTGGCGCGGAGCAGTCTGCCGCTTGCGGAGGACTGGGCGCCGGCTGGATCCCCGGAACCGACAGAGGCACGAACGTGAAAGCGGCCCCATTCGATTACCATGCCCCGCCGTCGGTCGAGTCCGCAGTCGCACTCCTCGAGCGATTCGAGCGCGAGGGGCTCGACGCGAAGGTTCTGGCCGGTGGCCAGAGCCTCATGCCGATGCTCAACATGCGCGTCGCGCGGCCGCAGGTACTGATCGACCTCGGCAGGATCGCCGCACTCGATTACGTCCGCAGCGAAGGCGATGAGATCGTCATCGGCGCGATGGCGAGCAAGCGCGCGGCCGAGGAGTCGGCGCTCATCCGGGAGCGCCAGCCGCTCTTTCATGCGGCAACGCGGCTCATCGGTCACCGCCAGATACGCAACCGCGGCACGGTGGGCGGCTCATTCGCCCACGCCGACCCCGCGGCCGAGTACCCGGCCGTCGCGCTGGTGCAGGACATGCAGATGAAGGCGCAGGGGCCGAACGGCGTGCGCCTGATCGCAGCGACCGAGTTCTTCGTCACCTACATGACGACGAGCCTCGAGGCGACCGAGGTGCTGACGGAAGTGCGGATTCCGGCACTGCCGCGCGGCACCGGCTGGTCGATCAAGGAATTCACCAGGCGTCACGGTGATCTCGCGATCGCGGGGGTCGTGGCGACGCTGCGCACGGCCAGGGGTCGGTGCGAGGACGTTCGGATCAGTGCGTTCGGCGTGAATGCGACGGCGGTGCGCCTGACCGCAGCGGAGCGGGCCTTGAATGGCCAGGCGCCGTCCACGGAGGCCTTCGCCCGTGCGGCCGCGCTCGGCGCCGAGTCCCTGGAGGAGCCGATCGGCGACGTCCACGCGACGCCGGACTACCGCCGTCAGCTGGTCAAGGTATTCACCGGGCGCTGCCTCGCGGAGGCTTCGGCACGCGCCACCTGAGCGGCGCGGGACGCGCCGGGCGAGTCAACGAGGGTCGAGCGAGAAACGATGACGAACAAGCAGAGTACTACGGTCACGGTCAACGGCCGTGTCTACCAGCGGGAAGTCGAGCCGCGGCTCACGCTCGCCGACTTCCTCCGCCACGAACTCCACCTGGGCGGCACTCACGTGGGCTGCGAGCACGGCATCTGTGGTGCATGCAACGTCCTCATCAATGGTCGCGCGGCACGCTCCTGCCTGACCCTCGCGATACAGGCCGATGGCGCCGAGGTGACGACCATCGAGGGGCTCCGGAACCGTGAGACAGGTGCGCTGCACCCGATCCAGCAGGCCTTCGTCGACGAGCACGGGCTGCAGTGCGGTTTCTGCACGCCCGGCTTCATCATATCGACACTCGAACTGCTGCGGGACGACCCGAATCCGAGCGACGACGAGATCAAGGATGCCCTCGGCGGTAACCTCTGCCGCTGCACGGGCTACGAGAACATCCTGAAGTCCGTCCGGCTCGCTGCCCGACGGCTGCGCGAATCGAGCGCAGCCTGACTCCCGAGACATCCGGAACGAGCCGAGGCACGCTCGCATCATGGCCACAGACCTGCCCCGCCTTCCCGAGCAACTTCCGACCAGCGCGATCCGCTACATCGGCAAGGAAGTCAATCGCGTCGAGGACCCGGCTCTCGTGTCGGGTACGGCGCAGTTCATCGACAACTTCTCCCTTCCCAACATGGTGCACTGCGCAATCCTGCGCAGCCCGCACCCGCATGCCCGCATCGTCAGGGTCGACACGAGCGCGGCCGAGGCGCTGGAAGGGGTGGTCGCCGTTCTCACGCCGGAGGACGTCAAGCGCTGGGCCAACGCGCATTCCACCAGTCCCGCTGGCTGGGGCACCCATTGCATCGCCATCGACAAGGTCCTTTACGTTGGCGAACCGGTCGCGGCGGTGGCCGCCACCAGCCGGGCCGTCGCGGAGGATGCCTGTGAGCTGATTGAGATCGAGTACGAGATCCTGCCGTCGGTGGCCGCGGCCCCCGAAGGACTCGCAG
>JAGOXN010000396.1 GCA_018059685.1 Steroidobacteraceae bacterium
CGACCTCCCCGCGCTTCGAAGGTGCCCTTACGAGGTCCCTCCGAAAGGGACACCCGACCCTCGAGCGTCAGGACAGAGTCACCGTCGCGGCCCGACGCTCCGCCCGCGCGGCGACGACGAGCATCACGCCACCGCCGGCGAACAGCAGCACGATCGACAAGATCGACA
This sequence comes from Steroidobacteraceae bacterium, assembly GCA_018059685.1. Classification (GTDB taxonomy): domain Bacteria; phylum Pseudomonadota; class Gammaproteobacteria; order Steroidobacterales; family Steroidobacteraceae; genus RPQJ01. The sequence goes on from JAGOXN010000396.1 coordinate 169, forward strand.
GGCGCGGATCGCCGGTGAGGCGCGCCACGATGCCGGTCAGGAGCGGCCCGAGCACCGCGGCAAACTTGCCCATCATGTTGTAGAAACCGAAGAACTCCGACGACTTCCCCTCGGGCACCAGCCGCCCGAAATACGAGCGGCTCAGCGACTGGATGCCGCCCTGCACGAGACCCACGACGGCGGCCAGCACGAAGAAGTCCCGGACGCCCGTGATGAAATAGGCGTAGCAGGTCGCCGCGACGTAGACGCCGAGCGCGAGGAAGATGCCCCTGCGCGGGCCGATGCGCCGACCGAGCCAGCCGAAGCCGAGTGCCGCGGGGAACGCGACGAACTGCGTGAGCAGGAGCGCGGCGACGAGATCCGAGGCTTCGAATCCGAGTGACAGCCCGTAGTCCACCGCCATCTTGATGACCGTGTTCACGCCGTCGATGTAGAGCCAGTACGCCGCGAGGAACAGCAGCACGGGCCGGTAGCGGCCAAGTTCGCACACGGTGCCTGCGAGCTCACGCAATCCCTGGCGCACGGCCTCCGCCGGCGGCAGGGCCGGCGCCAAGCGACGCTCCTCGACGCAGAATGCGAGTGGCAGCGCGAACAGCAGCCACCAGGCGCCGACGGTCACGAACGAAACCCGCACCGCAGCCGACGCATCCGCGAGACCGAACGCCGCCGGGTGCAGCGTCATCGCGACATTGAGGGCGAACAGCAGGCCGCCGCCGAGGTAGCCGAGTGCGTAGCCGTAACCCGATACGAGGTCGTAGTCCTCTGGTTCGGCCACGTGCAGCAGCAGCGAGTCGTTGAACACGATGCCGCCCCAGAAGCCGAGCGAAGCCGCGACATAGAAGAACACCGCCACCATCCACTGGCCCTGGCCTATCAGCGCGAGCCCCGCCGTCGCTGCGGCCCCGAGCACCGTGCAGAACATGAGAGACCGGACGCGCGAGCTGCTGCGGTCGGCGATCGCCCCGACCACCGGCGCGAGCAGCGCGACGAGCAGGCTCGCGAGTCCGCTCGTCACTCCGAGGCGGAAGGTGCTCTCGGTGGCCGCGATGCCGGCGTTCCAGTACTGCTTGAAGAACACCGGGAAGAACCCGGCCATGACCGTGGTCGCGAACGCGGAGTTGGCCCAGTCGTACAGCGCCCACGCGACGACCGGACGTTGCCTCAGGACGCTACGCGGCCGTGGCGAGGTGTTCACGCGTCTCCCGGAACGTCACGTCGGGCCAGCGCTCCCCGGTCAGCTGCAGGTTCACGCGCGTCGGCGCGAGGTATACCAGGGCGCCGGAGTGGTCGAGCGCGAGGTTGTCATGGGCCTTGGTGCGGAACTCGGCGAGCTTCCTTGCATCCACGCAGTAGACCCAGCGCGCGGTGTAGACGTTGACCGCGTCCCAGGTCGCCTGCACGCCGTACTCGTCCTGCAGGCGGAAGGCGACGACGTCGAACTGGAGTTGCCCGACCGCGCCGAGGATGAGGTCGTTGTTGCGCAACGGGCGGAAGAGCTGCGTCGCGCCCTCCTCGCACAGCTGGTCGAGGCCCTTCTGCAGCGCCTTCATGCGCAGGGGGTCGCGCAGCACGACGCGCCGGAACATTTCGGGTGCGAAGCTGGGAATGCCGGTGAACATGAGCCGCTCGCCGGTGGTGAACGTGTCGCCGATGTTGATCGTGCCGTGGTTGTGCAGGCCGATGATGTCGCCGGCGCAGGCCTCGTCGGTGTGCTGGCGGTCCGCGGCCAGGAACGTGAGCGCGTCCGCCACGCGCATTTCCTTGCCGAGGCGCACGTGATGCAGCCGCATGCCACGCGCATAGCTGCCCGAGCAGATGCGCATGAACGCGATGCGATCGCGGTGGCCCGGATCCATGTTCGCCTGGATCTTGAACACGAACCCCGTGAGACCTTCCTCCTGCGGATCGACCACGCGGCCGGTCGTCGCCCGCGGCAACGGGCCCGGCGCATGTTCGACGAATGCCGACAGGAGCTCGGCCACGCCGAAGTTCCCGATCGCGGAACCGAAGAACACCGGCGTCTGGCGTCCGGCAAGGTACTCGGCGTGACTGAAGGCATGGGAGGCGCCACGCACGAGCTCGATCTCGTCGCGGAAGGCCTGCGCACGCTCGCCGAGGAATGTCGCAGCCTCAGGGCTGCCGAGGCCATCGATCGTCTCATGCGTGCCCGCGCGGCCCTTCTCGCCAGCCTGGTACGCATAGATGCGATCCTCGGGCAGGTGATAGATGCCCTTGAGTTCCCGGCCCATGCCGATCGGCCAGGTGATCGGCGCGCAGCTGATACCGAGCACTTTCTCGATCTCGTCGAGCAGGTCGAGCGGCTCGCGTCCCTCGCGGTCGAGTTTGTTGATGAAGGTCATGATCGGCGTGTCGCGCAGCCGGCACACCTCCATCAGCTTGATCGTGCGCTGCTCCACGCCCTTGGCGCAGTCGATGACCATCAGCGCCGAATCGACGGCCGTGAGCGTGCGGTAGGTATCCTCGGAGAAATCCTCGTGACCCGGCGTGTCGAGCAGGTTGACCATGCACCCCCGGTAGGGGAACTGCATCACGCTCGAGGTCACGGAGATGCCGCGCTGCTGCTCGAGTCGCATCCAGTCCGAGGTCGCGTGGCGCGCGGCCTTGCGTCCCTTCACCGTGCCCGCGAGCTGGATCGCGCCGCCGAACAACAGCAGCTTCTCGGTGAGCGTGGTCTTGCCGGCGTCGGGGTGCGAAATGATGGCGAAGGTGCG
>JAGOXN010000397.1 GCA_018059685.1 Steroidobacteraceae bacterium
CACGGTGCCGCCGGGAGCCTGGCTCACGTAGAGCGTGCACTCGAGCCCGGCGCGCGCCGACGGCGGCCGGTTCCAGCTGCGCTCGATCGTCTGCACCAGCAGGCGCCGGTAGTCGTCCATCACGCCCGAGCGGGCCACCGCCGCCACTTCTTCCTCGGCCTCCATCTGGCGTCGCATCTCGGCCTCGCGCTCCGCCCGCTGCTTCGCATCGGCGGAACGCCTGGCCTCCTCGGCGGCGGCCTTCTTCCGCGCCTCCTCTTCCGCGGCCTTGCGCTTCGCGTCAGCGTCGGCGACTCGCTTGCGCTCCGCATCCTGAGCCCGCTTTCGCTCCGCCTCGGCCGCCGCCTGTTCACGGGCCTGGCGGGCCTCCAGCTCCCGGGCGGCCGACTCCTTCACCTCGCGTTCGCGTGCTTCGCGGGCTTTCGCTGCGCGCGCCTCGGCCTCGGCCGCGGCCCGTCGCTCGGCAGCCTCGTCAGCCCGACGCTGTTCCTCGCGGTCGACGACCGACTCGGGCCGGGTTTCAGTCAACGGCGTCGCGGCCGGCTTTGGCTTCGGTGTCTTCACCGCGGTTGCCGGCCGGGCTGGCTGCTCCGCCGCAACGTACCCTTCGATGGCGAGCGGCGGGGGTGGCTGCGACGAGGTCCAGCGCAGCGCGGCCGCGCCGAGCAGCGCGAGCAAGGCCAGGTGTAGCCCTGCCGAGCCCATCAGTGGCCGCAGGTGTTCGTGGACGAAGCCCGGCATGGATCAGCGTGCCCCGGCCTTGCGCGGCGCCGACGGCAGCGGGTCGGTCGCGAATCCGACCTTTTTTGCGCCGGCCCGTTGCAGCAGCACCATGCCCTCCACGACCCGCCCGTAGTCGACCGTCCTGTCAGCCTTGACCAGCACGGGCCGCTCAGGTTCCCGGCCGAGCGCCGTCGATGCGAGTTCCAGGATGCGCTCGTCGCTCTGGGCCCGGTCCGGATCGCCGAGGTTCAGGTAGAAGGCGCCGTCACGGTCGATGCTGAGCACCAGGGCCTCGAGGTCGTCCGGCTCGATCGGCTCGGCGCCCGCCTTGGGCAGGTCCACCTTGATGCCCTGGCTCAGCATCGGCGCAGTCACCATGAAGATGATGAGCAGCACGAGCATCACGTCGATGTAGGGCACGACGTTGATCTCGCCCATCAGCCGCCGCCCGCGATTGCGCGCCGCCATGGCTCAGCCCTGCACACCGGCGTGCCGCTGGAGAATCGTCGAGAACTCCTCCATGAACGCGTCGTAGCGCAATTCGAGACGCCCGACCTGGTCGGCGTAGCGGTTGTAGGCGATCACTGCCGGGATCGCCGCGAAGAGGCCCATCGCGGTCGCAATCAGCGCCTCGGCGATGCCCGGCGCCACCATCGCGAGCGTGGCCTGCTGCACGTTCCCGAGCCCCTGGAACGCGCTCATGATGCCCCAGACCGTCCCGAAGAGGCCGACGTAGGGGCTCGTCGAGCCGATGGTCGCGAGGGTGGCGAGGTTCTGCTCGAGGCGGTCGGTCTCGCGCAGCTGCGCCACCTTCATCGCCCGGCGGCTCCCCTCGAGCAGCTGGCCGCCCGCCATGCCGGCCTGCTTGCGCAGGCGCGAGAACTCGCGAAACCCGGCGACGAACAGTCCGGCCATGCCGGTCGGCGTTCCGCCGTCGAGCGACTTGTAGAGGGCCGCGAGGTCGCCGCCCGACCAGAAGTCGTCCTCGAAGCGGTCGGCAGCGACCCGCGCGTCACCGAGCAGGCGCCGCTTGCGGAAGATGATCGCCCAGGAGACGACCGACGCGCCGGCGAGCAGCGCCATCACGAGCTGGACGACGAAGCTCGCCTGCAGCACGAGCTCGATCAGGGAGTGTTCGCCAATCACGTCGGGTCCTCAGTTTTCGAACAGGCCGAGCGTGCCGCCCTGTCGCTCGACGGCGGGCGGCGCCAGGCCGAAATGCAGGTACGCGAGCCGGGTCGCGACCCGTCCGCGCGCGGTGCGCATGACGTAGCCCTGCTGGATCAGGAAGGGTTCGATCACGTCCTCGATCGTCCCGCGCTCCTCCCCGAGCGCCGCCGCGAGGCTGTCGACGCCCACCGGACCACCCTCGAACTTCTCGATGATGGCGAGCATCAGGCGACGATCCATGGGGTCGAACCCCTGCGGGTCGACGTCGAGCAGGTCGAGGGCCGCCTGCGCGACCGCCTCGTCGACGCGGCCCTGCGCCTTCACTTCGGCGTAGTCGCGCACGCGACGCAGCAGCCGGTTGGCGATGCGCGGCGTGCCGCGCGAGCGCTGCGCGATGCGCGTCGCGCCGTCCTCGTCCATCGGCACGCCGAGGATGCGCGCGGAACGCTCGACGATGCGCTTCAGCTCCTCGATCGCATAGAAGTCGAGCCGCTGCACGATCCCGAAGCGGTCGCGCAGCGGCGAGGTCAGGAGGCCCGCGCGGGTCGTGGCGCCCACCAGCGTGAACGGCGGCAGGTCGATCTTGATCGAGCGAGCCCCGGGACCCTCGCCGATCACGATGTCGAGCTGGTAGTCCTCGAGTGCGGGGTACAGGATTTCCTCCACCACCGGACTCAGGCGATGGATCTCGTCGACGAACAGGATTTCGTTGGGCGCGAGGTTCGTGAGCAGCGCCGCGAGGTCGCCCGGCCGCTCGAGCACCGGGCCCGAGGTCTGCTTGAAGCCGACCCCGAGCTCGTTCGCCACGACGTGTGCCAGCGTCGTCTTGCCGAGCCCCGGGGGCCCAAAGATCAGCACGTGGTCGAGCGCCTCGCCACGTCCGCGGGCCGCGGCGATGAAGATCTCCATCTGCGCCTTCATCGCCGGCTGACCGACGTAATCCGCGAGCGTCTTCGGCTGCACCGCGCGATCGCAGGCCTCGTCCTCGCGCTGGCCCGCCGTCGAG
>JAGOXN010000084.1 GCA_018059685.1 Steroidobacteraceae bacterium
TATCGCCGGTATCCATCCAGCCGTGCAGCAGGACGATGGGCGCGGGGTCCGACCCCGGCCAGCTCTTCAGGTGGCAGCGCAGGCCGCGCAGTTCGATGTCACCTGCGACCGGCGGTCGCCCGGGGCAATATGCAAGCGTCATGCGTGGATCACGCGACGGCCAGTGGGTCGCCCGGATATTGCACCGTCGCCGCAGTACCCGACAATGGGCCGCGCGCGATCCGTCACTCTTCTTTCGCGCTGAGGCGTCGCGTCAGCCGCGCCCGAGGAACATCCGGTAGGACGGATTCTGCGTCTCCTCGGTGTATTCGTACTGCAGCTCGCGCAGGTGCTGGGCGAACTCATCGGCGTCCGCTGGCGGGACCTGCACGCCCGCGAGCACGCGCCCGTAATCCGATCCGTGGTTGCGGTAGTGGAACATGCTGATGTTCCACTGCGAGCCGATCGCCTGCAGGAACCTGAGCAGCGCACCGGGGCGCTCCGGGAACTCGAATCGGAACAGCCGCTCGTGCGCGAGGCCATGTGCGTGGCCGCCCACCATGTAGCGCACGTGAAGCTTCGCCATCTCGTCGTCGCTCATGTCGAGGACGCGGTAGCCCGCGCGGGCGACGGTCTCGAGCAGTGACTCCTTCCCGCGCCGGCCCTCGTTCAGCGCCAGTCCGACGAAGATCCGCGCGGTCACCTGGTCGTCGTACCGATAGTTGAACTCGGTGACGCTACGGCTTCCGAGCAACTGGCAGAAGGCCAGGAAACTGCCGGGGCGCTCCGGGATCTCGACCGCGAGCAGCGCCTCGCGCTCGGCGCCGATGTCGGCACGCTCGGCGACGTGCCGCAGCCGGTCGAAGTTGATGTTGGCGCCGCTGTTGAGCGCGACGAAGGTACGGTCGCTGCATGCTTCCCGCGCGACGTATTTCTTGATGCCCGCGACCGCGAGCGCCCCCGCGGGCTCGGCAATGGTGCGGTTGTCCTCGAAGATGTCCTGCACCGCCGCGCAGATCTCGTCCGTCGTGACGAGGATGACCTCGTCCACGTACTTCTGCGCGACGCGAAAGGTCTCCTCGCCAACGCGCCGGACCGCGACGCCATCGGCGAAGATGCCCACGCGCTCGAGCGTGACGCGCCGCCCGGCGCGCAGCGAATGGTGCATGCTGGCCGCGTCCTCGGGCTCGACGCCGACGATGCGGATCCCGGGATAGAGCGACTTCACGTAGGCCGCGACGCCGGCCACGAGGCCGCCGCCGCCGACGGGCACGAAGATCGCGTCGAGCGGGCCCGAATGCTGACGCAGGATCTCCATGCCGATCGTGCCCTGACCGGCGATCACGTCCGGGTCGTCGAACGGGTGGATGAACGTGAGGCCGCGCTCGCGCGCGAGTTCGACCGCGTGCTCGTAGGCGTGGTCGAAATCGTCGCCGTGCAGGTCGACCTCGCCGCCGAGGTCGAGCACGGACTGGACCTTGATCTCGGGCGTGGTCCGCGGCATCACGATCACGGCCGGAATGCCGCGGCGGCGCGCCGCGAGCGCGACGCCCTGCGCATGGTTCCCCGCCGATGCGCAGATCACGCCGCGACGTGCGACGGTCTCCGACAGGTGCGAAATGCGGTTGTAGGCGCCGCGCAGCTTGAACGAGAAGACCGGCTGCAGGTCCTCGCGCTTGAACAGGACGCGGTTGCCGAGGCGTCGCGACAGCCGGGGCGCGGGCTCGAGCGGCGACTCGATCGCCACGTCATAGACGCGCGCCTTCAGGATGCGTTCGATGTAGCTTTCTTGCATGGGGTCCGCGATTCCGACGCGATGCCTACGTTAGCAGGAATGCGCGGGGCCGGCCGGCCCGAGTGGCTTCAACTTTGTTCCGGTACGCCTCATACTTCGCTCCGCGCGCGATCCCGCGCCCGATCGACTGGCTGCCGCCCCATGCATGAATGACCTCGTTTCGCGCCGGGACTTCCTCGGCGCGCTCGGCACCGGTGCACTGCTGCCCGCGGTCGCCGCGGGGCAGACCTTCACTGCCTCGGACGTTCCCGTCACCTCGCGCGAGTTGTGGGCCTGGATGCGCACGCAGCTCGTGCTTCAACCGGGCCTCGCCTGGTTCGATACCGCGGGCTTCGGGCCCGCCCTGCGCGCGGTCATGGTGCGCGAGTACCGCAGTCGTGAACGGCAGAGCCTCGACTTCGCCGCTTACCGCGAAACCTCGATGAGCCCGGGCGAGCTGCGGCGCCACCTCGGTGTCGTGGCCGAACTGCTCGGCGCGGAGACCGACGACCTCGTATTCACCACCGGCTCCACCGAGGGACTGAACGTCGTCGCGCAGGGGATCGGGCTGCAGGCGGGCGACGAGGTGCTCACGACGGCGCACGAGAGCGGCGCCGCGATCTACCCGTGGCTGCTCGCGGCGAAGCGCCACGGGATCAAGGTCGTGCAGCTCCCGCACGACGCCATGACGGCATCGCCCGAGTCGATCGTGGGCCGATTCGCGGGAGCGATCACGCCGCGCACGCGCGTCATGGCGTTCGCGCACGTGCAGGCCACCGACGGCACGGTGATGCCGGTGCGCGAACTCTGCGCACTCGCGCGCGGCAACTCGATCTTCACGCTCATCGACGGCGCGCTGGGGCCGGGGCTGCTCGATTTCCGTCTCGCCGACGTCGGCTGCGATGCCTACGCGACAGCAGGCCACCGCTGGCTCAACGCCACGTTCGGCACCGGGATCCTGTACCTGAACCGCGCAGCCCGCGCGCGGATATTGCCGCTCGCGGTCGACGGCAGCCGGGGCTGGGATCCGAACGATCGCTTCGGCGCACCGCTCGCGATGGACGGCGTGCCGGAGGCGCAGGCCAGGTTCGGCGCGCTCGGCCGCTACCAGGTCCCGAGCCTGGAGGGCCTCGGCATCGCCGTCGAGTTCCAGCAGGCGGTCAGCCGGGCCCGCGTCGGTGCGCGGGTCCGGGAACTGGCCGCCTACCTGCGCTCGGCGCTCGCGTCTCTGCCCTCGATCCAGGTGCTCACGCCGGTCCACCCGGCCCTGTCGAGCGGCATCGTGTCGCTCAGGATCGCCGGGCGCGATCACGCGGCGCTGGTGCAGGCGCTGGCACGGGAGGACCGGATCGTGGTCGCGCACGTGGCGCACGGGCCGGCTTTCGACGCCATCCGCGTGAGCCTGCACGCCAGCAACGACCACGACGAGATCGGGCGCCTGGTGAACGGGCTGCGGCGCAGGCTCTGACGGGGAGCAGGCGTTGCCGCGCATCGAGCTGCTGATGAGCCTCCTCGCAGGACTGGCGGGCGGGTTCGCGGGCGTGCTGTGGGGAGGCTTCGTCACCTCCGCGTGGATCGCTCACCACCGCGACCGGCAACCGGTGGCATTGCGCGGCGAGTCGCCCGCGCGCCTCGTGGCCGGAGCCGCCCTGTATGGCGCCGCCGGCGCCGCGCTCGGCTTCCTCTTCTGGCTGGGCTGGGGCCTGGTTGCCCTGGTGGGTTTCCCCTGGTACGCGACGGGAGTGCTCTTCGGCCTGCTCTGCTGGGTTGCGACGGCGCTGCCCGTGCTCGGCACTCTGGCAATCCGGCTCCGCGGATTCACTCCGTTCGCGACGGTGCACGCGGTCGAGTGGCTGGTGGCCTGCCTCGCCGTCGGGCTCTTCTGCGCGCTCTCCTGGTACCGCTACGCCTGACCGATTCAGCGGTCGAGGAACTCGCGCACGTAGCGCGCCACCACGGACGCAGCGGTGTCGAACAGGCCGCCGTTGTGCTCCGGCAGGTCGACGCGTCGCGCCTCGTGCAGCAGGGCGTCGACGCGCGCCGTCATGTCCCAGAACTCGTCCTTCGGCCTGAGCACGAGGGTCTGCTGCTTGATGAGAGGCAGGCGCTCGCCGGCCGCATAATGCGCGGCCGCCGCCGTCCCCCAGTTCGCCGCCTCGCCCGCCCGCAGGGCCCCGATCAGATCCTCGCCGATCCGGTCCAGCGTCGCATGGGCGCCGCGCGAGGTGCGAATGCGTTGCCAGTCCTCGATGAGGTGCATGCCATCGTCGCGCGCGCGCGCGGGCCATGGCCTCGCGTTGAACGCCTCGCGCTCCTTCGCGTCGAACGCCGGAACGCCCACCGCCACGAACCGCCTGAGCTGCTGTGGTCGCGCGATCGCAAGTTCCGCGGCGATCAGCGAACCGGTCTGATAGCCGATCACGTCGACCTGCCGCAGGCGCAGCGAGTCGAGCAGGTCGCCGATGGCCGCCGCGTAGTCGGCGACCGTGGGCGCCGTCTCCGGCGCGTCCGATTCCCCGTGTCCCGGCAGATCGGGCGCATAGACGCTGCGGTCCTCGCCGAGGTCCGCGAGCAGGCCACGGAACACCCGGCCCGACAGCGGGCTCGGATGGACGCAGACGAGCGGCGTGAGCTCGTCGAAACCGCCGCTCGACGGGAACGCCGTGTGGACGTGCAGCTGTCCGTAGCGACAGTCGACGTACATTCTTCGCAAGTGGACGGTCACGGGTGGCGATTTCCTGCTGGAGAGACTGATGCTGCGCGCGGCGGTGCGGCTGGTGGGTCGTGTCACGGGCGGTGAACCTCGGGGTCGGCGTGCATCGTGCGTGGCGAATTCTCCGCGCGACGGTCCCGGGTCACGTTGATTGAAATCTCACAAACGAGGCTCCTGACCTGACTTAATCCCCGGGCCACCGCTGCGCTGCGGGAACGCGGAGTTATGTCCAAGGCTCATGCGGTATCGAGATACCACTCGTAGTCGCGGTCCGAAACGAGCGCACCGAAGCGCTCGCATTCGCGCCGCTTGATCGCGAGAAAGATACGCGTGAAGTCCGCGCCGAGCACGTCGCCCAGGGTCTCCGAGCGCCCGGCGCGTTCGAGCGCCGCATGCCATTGCGTCGGCAGGCCCGCCGCGGATGCGAGGTCGTAGCCGTTGCCCTCGACCGGTGGACCCGGATCGAGCCGCGTCTCGATTCCGTGCAGCATCCCGCCGAGCACGAGGGCCGCGACGAGGTAGGGGTTCGCGTCCGCACCCGCGACGCGGTGCTCGATGTGGCGCGTGGCCGCCGGACCCGCGGGAATGCGCAGGCTGACCGTACGATTGTTGATGCCCCAGGTCGCGGCGAGCGGCGCGTAACTCATCGTCCGGAAGCGACGGTAGGAGTTCGCGTGCGGCGCGAAGACGGCCATACCGTCCGGTAGCGTGTGTTTCAGGCCTCCGATTGCATGCCGGAGCAGCGGTGTGCCGGCCGGGTCGTCACTCGCGAAGGCGTTGCGGCCCGCCTCGTCGGCCAGGCTCGCGTGCAGGTGCATGCCGCTTCCGGCCCGCTCCGCGAACGGCTTGGCCATGAAACAGGCCATGCAGCCGTGCCGCGTCGCGATGCCGCGCAGTGCCCGCTTGAAGAGCACCGCGTCGTCGACGGCGCGCAGCGCGTCCGTGCGGTGCTCGAGGGTGATCTCGAACTGTCCAGGCGCGTATTCCGACATCAGGGTGCGCACCGGCAGTCCCTGGGTCCGGGCGGTCGCGTAGAACTCGTCGAACAGGGGGGCCATGTCGTCGAGGCGGCCGAGGCCGTAGGCATCGATGCGCCTCCCCTGCGCACGCGTCACGAGGCCGCGCGCGGGCTCGGGCCGTCCGTCGACGCCACGCTGCAGGAGGTAGAACTCGAGCTCGACGGCCACCACAGGCGTCAGACCGCGCGACCGCAGGCGTTCGACGACTCGCGCGAGCGCGTGCCGCGGGTCGGCCGCGGCCGGCCGGCCGTCGAGATCGAACAGGGTCCCGAGTACCTGCGCCGAGGGCCGGGCGAGCCATGGCGCGCGCATCAGCGAACCGGCGACCGGCCGGCAGCACTGGTCGGCGTCGCCCACCGCCCAGACGAGGCCCGTCTCCTCTACATCCTCGCCCGTCACGTCCAGGCCGAGGATGGAGCCCGCCACGTTGCGACCGTTGCGATAGAGCGGCTCCAGCTCCTCGCGGGCGATGTTCTTGCCGCGCCCCACGCCGTTGGCATCGGTGACGACGAGCTGCACCGCCTCGATGTCCTGGTTGCGCTCGAGGAATGCGCGCGCCTCGTCGGGCTCGCCGATGCGGGCCGTCGCGTGGACACCGTCATTCATGACCGTGGGATAGTGACGGAACGGGCTCGACAGTGGCAAGCTCGCGGGCCTCTTCGTCCGGAGGTCCGCATGAAACTCTACGGTTCGCTCGCTTCACCGTACGTTGCCCGCGTCGTCCTGTTCGCGCGACTGAAAGGTATCGCGCTCGAACCGGAGATGCCCGCGGGCGGCATCAAGTCCGACGCCTACCTGGCAAAGAACCCGATGGGCAAGATGCCGCTGCTCGAGGTCGAGGGCGCGGTACTGCCGGAGTCCGACGTCATCTGCGAGTACCTGGAGGACCTGCACCCGGGAACCGGTGGCCTGCCGGGACGTCCGGCGGACCGTGCGCTCGCGCGGCTCATCGCGCGCATCATCGACACGTACCTGTGGCCCCCGGCCCACGTACTGTTCGACAACCTGAATCCCGCGCAGCGCGATGCCGCGGCCGTGACCCGCGCCACCGAGTCGCTGACGCGGGGCCTGGGTTACCTCGAGCACTTCGTCAAGGCCTCGCCCTTCGCCGCGGGTGCCACCTTGAGCCTCGCGGACTGCGCGCTCATCCCCGCGATGGAGACCCTGCGCAAGACGGTGATTCCCGCGTTCGGCGTCGCGGACCCGACGGTCGGCAGCGGCAAGCTCGCCCGCTGGTGGAACTCGGTCGCCTCGGATCCGACGGCCGGTGAGTTCCGGCAGCAGTTCGGCGTGGCGTTCGACGCGTTCCTGAAGATGATCATGGGCAAGTAGGCAGCCGCCCGGCCCGTCGCGACTGCTCCATTCGACGTGTCCGACGCCTGCACGCTGGCACGCGAGGTCCCGCTGGGCGCGCGCAACACGCTGCGCGTGGCAGCCGCCGCGCGCTGGTCCGCGACGTTGCGTCGCCCCGAGGCGATCGGCCCGCTGCTCGACGCTCCCGAGTTCGAGGGGGCACCTGCGCTGGTGCTCGGTGAGGGCAGCAACGTGCTGTTCGCCGCCGACTTCCCTGGCATCGTCCTCCTGCCACAGTTCGACGCGGTGAATGTCCTCGGGGACGACGGGACGAACGTGCTCATCCGGGTCGAGGCCGGCCATGGCTGGGACGCGTTCGTGACCTGGACCCTGGCGCACGGATTCTGCGGGCTCGAGAATCTCGCGCTGATCCCGGGCCTGGTCGGTGCCGCGCCCATCCAGAACATCGGCGCGTACGGCGTGGAAGTCGGCGAATACCTGACGACGGTCGAAGCCTGGGACCGCCAGGCACGCCGGCCGGTGCGACTGAGCCGCGATGCGTGTGTCCTCGGCTACCGCGACAGCGTGTTCCGGCGCGAACCGGACCGCTGGATCGTCACGGCGATCGAACTGTCCCTGTCACGTCGCTTCACGCCGAGGCTCGACTACGCGGGTGTGCGGGAGGAACTCGCGGCCGGGGCGATCACCGAGCCTACGGCCACCCGCGTCGCAGACGCCGTCCGGCGCCTGCGAAGGCGCAAGCTGCCCGACCCGGCCGTGATCGGCAACGCCGGCAGCTTCTTCAAGAACCCCGTCGTGCCCGCGGAACTCGCCCGTGCCCTGCAAGCGAGCCATCCGTCGATGCCCGTCCACGCGGCCGGCGCGGGCTCGAGCAAGCTCTCGGCCGCGTGGCTCATCGAGACCTGTGGCTGGCGCGGGCATCGGCTCGGCGACGCCGGCATCTCGTCGCAGCATGCGCTGGTGCTGGTGAACCACGGTTGCGCGACCGGCGCCGAATTGCTCGCCCTCGCGCGGCGGGTGGCGCGGTCGGTCGAGGATCGGTTCGGCGTGCGGCTCGAGCCCGAGCCGCGGATCGTCGGCGCGAACTTCCGGGAATCCTGATGCCGAACGGGCGCGGCCGCACCCCGGCACGCCGCGTCACCAGCTGCCGACGTTGGGCATGCTCGCCCACGGCTCCTCGGGCGGCAGTGCCGCTCCCTTCTGGAGCAACTCCACCGAGACCTGGTCCGGCGAGCGGACGAACGCCATGTGCCCGTCCCGCGGCGGGCGATTGATCGTGACGCCGTGCGCCATCAGGCGGCGGCACGCCGCATAGATGTCTTCCACCTCGTACGCGAGGTGGCCGAACGCGCGCCCGACGCCATAGGCCTCCGGATCCCAGTTGCAGGTCAGCTCGACCTGCGCCGTGTGGTCGCCCGGTGCGGCGAGAAAGACGAGCGTGTAGCGCCCCTGCGGATTCTCGCGACGACGGACCTCCTCGAGGCCGAGGGCGTCGCAATAGAACTTCAGGGATTCGGTGATATCCGTGACCCGGACCATCGTGTGGAGATATTTCATCTCGGCTCGCCTCGAGGGATCCCGCGGCCATGGTAGCGACCTTCGTCGGGAGTTGCGGGGTCAGCGACCGTGCGGCTTGCCGCCGGGCGGCGCCTGGCGCAACCTGCGCGCTCCCGCAATCGGCACGGTGGCCGCCCACGATGCATCCGCGACTCCTTCCCGTCCTGGTTCTGTCGCTGGTCGCGGCCGGCTGCACAGGGGCGCCGTCCCGGTCCGATGCGCCCCCACAGGAATTCAACGTCCTCGGCCGTCCCGACGCCCCGGTGACGATCATCGAGTTCACCGACCTGCAGTGCCCGTACTGCGCACGCTTCGCCACGCAGACCTTCCCGCAGATTCGCCGCAACTACATCGACACGGGCAAGGTACGGTACACGTCGCGCGACCTTCCGCTGCCGATGCACGAGTTCGCCGTACCCGCAGCCGTCGCGGCGCGTTGCGCTGGCGAGCAGGGCCGGTTCTGGGAGTACCGCGCGGCGATCTTCGCGATGCAGGACCGGCTCGGCTCGGCGCCATACGACGAACTCGCGCGCAGGCTCGAACTGGACGCCGGACGGTTCGCGAGCTGCCGTGCTGACGGCCGGCAGGAATCGAAGGTCCGCGCGGATCTCGAGCTCGCTCAGTCGTTCGGCATCGCGTCGACGCCGACGTTTGCGATCGGGCGCCTGGTCGACGGCGTGTTCGAGGGCGAGACCGTGCGGGGCGCGAAGTCCTACGAGGAGTTCGCCGCCCGCATCGACGCCCTGCTCGAGCAGGCGCGGTAACGGTCCTTCACGCGAGCCCGGCCAGCTTTTCAGGCGAGCCCGGCCAGTTGCGCGCCGAGCCCCGCGACGGCGGCAGCGGCAAGGACCCACAGCAGATCGAAGCGCGGCGACCGCAGCAGGAACCAGGCGCCGACGGCGATCGCGAGGGCCGCCCACGAGGGCGCCGCGTCGTAGCCGCGCGGAAGAAGCACGACCGTCCCGAGCAGGAAGACGAGCGTCGCGATGATGCCGACGACCGCGGCCGTGATCGCGGCGAGCGCGCCTGCGAGCCGCGGCTCGCGCGTGATGCGCTCCACGTACGGCGCCCCGATGAAGATGAAGAGGAACGACGGCAGGAACGTCGCCCATGACGCGAGCAGCGCTGCCAGGATGGCCGATGCCGCTGGCGTGAGCGGCGCCGGCTGGTTCCAGCCGGCCATGAATCCCATGAACTGCAGCACGATCACCAGCGGCCCCGGTGTCGTCTCCGCCAGC
>JAGOXN010000398.1 GCA_018059685.1 Steroidobacteraceae bacterium
CTGTGCGCCGACGCGGACCTTCTCGTCGTTCAATGCCTCGTCGTACCAGGCCTTCGCGCGGACCAGGAAACCGAAGTTGCCCTTCTTGAACTCGACGTCGGTGATGATCTTGAACGGCGTCGTGAAGCGATCGCCACTCGCATAGTTGAGGTTGCCGTCGCCCGCGGCGTGGTTGCCCGCGAGTCCATCGCGCGGACCCACGGCCGTGCCTGGAATGAGCGGCGCGCTGTAGAGACCAATGAGCGAGCCGTCCGCGCGCGTGTACAGGCGACGGCTCGGATCGTCCAGGCGCCAGCTCGCACCGACGGAAAGCGTGGTGTTCCAGTTGAGGCGCGCGCCGTTGTCGAACTCGAATTCCAGCGCAGACGCGCTGCCTGCGTATGAGGCGAGCACCGTGCCGATCACGGTGGCGAGCACCGTGTTGCGCCGACCACCAGGCATGGATTCACTCATCATCGTCATCCCCCGTTAGCCTTGATTCGATCGTCCCGCCTGCGCGAGACCCTTGAGCTTCGCCGCACCCCGTTGCGACCTGTCACGGCTGGCATCCGTCGGAAGGCTATTCCCCGCCCCCCCCCTGCTAACACTCGGTAGTATCCGAAACGCGACGACCGCAACCGCAATCTCGCAAGACTGCCAGCGGAGCCTGCAACTTACAACCCGAGTATGCGTTGCTTTATTGCCATGCAAAAAGAATGAAGCTCCGTCGGGTCCTCCAGGATCCCGCATGGAAGACCGCGACACCCATGCGACCAAGAAACCAGTGCGGGAGGTCGGCCAGACTCAAGGCCGCTTGCGGCGCCGGTGAGTGGCGGCCTGCCGCCGACCTGTCGCACCCGCCGGCTTGGCGGCGGCCTGCGCCAGGTCCGCAAAACTCGTCCGCAGGCAGTCGGCGAAGAACCCGGGGTCCGGCATCATTTCGCGGCAGGCCACCGCGCACAGCCACAGCGTGCCGTGGTAACTGAAGCCGGTCACGTTCAGGCCCAGCCCGTCGATGACGATGCTGATTGGTGCAAAGATGCACATCCGCGCGCCCGCGAGATAAATGGGACCATCCGGTCCGCGGACGTTCGACACGATGATGTTCATCGTGGGCAGCATGACCTTGGTGGTGACGAGTTCCGAGACCAGTGCCGGCAGGGCGTCGTAGACATTTCCGGTGAGATCCCTGCCGACGACGCTGACCAGGGCCTTGGCCCTGGCGGCACCGGCGCGAATGGCCGCGATGCGGGCCAGGGGATCGGCGATCTCCGAGTGGACCGGCATCACAGTGACGCCGATCTGGTTGCCGACTTCGCTGGACTTGTCGTCTCCCCGCACGGTCATCGGGATCTGTGCCGTCATCGTGCGGTCCGGCAACTCCCCCTTCGATGCGAGGTACTGGTTGAGCGCGCCGCCGACCACGGTCAGGAAGATGTCGTTGACCGAAGCGCCGTCCACGTGCTGCCGGACCCTCTTGATCTCGGCCATTGGCAGCCCGACCAGCTCGACGACCCGATGTGCCGACACTTTGCCGCTGAAACGGGTCTCCGGTGGCCGCTGCAACTTGCCCTTGAGAGTCTCGACCCCTGGCAAGCCCGATTCCTGCAGCGTTGCCTTGAGCTTTTCGAACTGGCCTTTGCCGGCACCCGCCAGTCGCCGGGCCGTCTGCACCGTCAAACGGGCGACCTTGGGCACTCGCTGCGCGCTGCTCGCGAGGGCGCGCGCATAGAGCTCG
This sequence comes from Steroidobacteraceae bacterium, assembly GCA_018059685.1. Lineage (GTDB taxonomy): Bacteria > Pseudomonadota > Gammaproteobacteria > Steroidobacterales > Steroidobacteraceae > RPQJ01. The sequence continues at coordinate 1,718 of JAGOXN010000398.1, forward strand.
ACCGCCGTGGGCTCGCGATCCCTCTCCCTGGGCTGCCTCGGACTTGCGACCGGAGACTCGTCGGGTGCAGACGAGTGGATCGCCTTCAGCACCGCGGCTCCGCCTTCGCCGTCGATCGCCGCGTGGTGGAACTTGATGTAGAAGGCGAAGCTGCCGGGGGGGACACCCGGGATGTTGTTCAGCCCCTCGATGACGTACGCCTCCCACAGCGGCTTGCTGCGGTCGAGCGGCCGTGAATGGAGCCGCGCGACCTGGATGCAGAGCTGCCGCCAGTCGCCCGGATGAGGCAGGGCGAGGTGGCGCACGTGGAACTCGACGTCCACGTGATCGTCCTCGACCCAGTACGGGCGATCGAGATCCATCGGAACCGTCACGAGACGCTGGCGAAAGATCGGTGCGACATCGAGCCGCGCCTCGAAGAACGCGAGGATATCCTTGAACCTGACTTTGCCGCCGGGTGCGGACGACGGGTCATAGATGCCGAGCGCGGCGACGTGCATGAACTGGTTGCCGCGCTCGAGACGCAGGAACACATTGTCCAGGCCGGAGAGCTGCTTCACGACCGTTCTCCCGGGGTCGTCATTCGCGCCTTGCGCAGCCGCCCCGATGCTCGTTCTGCGATCACACGCCGCCACGCCGGCGGAGTCAGCCACCCCGCATCAAGAATACGGGTCGGCGTCCGTTCGCGTCCAGTGTCACCGTCCGCTGACCGCCGCCGTCCTCGCTCGGTCCCGGGTGACTGCACACCTCGTGATTGCGCCGCAACATTCCACCCGACGGTCATGCGTGTACCATGCGGCGCTCGTCGCATCGACCGCTGGAGTTACCCGTGACTCTCAGAACCCACGCACTCCTTGCCGCCCTGCTGCTCGTTGCTTTGCCGGCCAGCGCCGCCGACCCGGACTGGGTCGCGCGCAGTAACGCCAATGCGGGCCCCTTGCTCGATGTCCTCGCACGATACGTTCCCGAGACCGCGGCTGCACTCGGCGTCGAAGGCCACGACGCGGGTGTCTTCGACCTGCAGCCGCGCAACGAGGAACGGCTGGAGGCAGACCTCGAGAAGGTGGCGATCGAACTCGAGGCGCGGCTCGCGGCCGAGAGGGACCCGCGGGTGCGGCAGGATCTCGAGATCCTGATCACCTCCGCCCGCGACCAGAAGCACACGTCGGAACTGAATC
>JAGOXN010000399.1 GCA_018059685.1 Steroidobacteraceae bacterium
TGAAGCTCTGCCGCGATGCCGGGCTCGAGTGCCAGGTCTTCGCCGACGTCCAGCCGAACCCCGTCGAAGCCAACGTTACTGCCGGCGTGTCCGCGTTCCGTCGCGGCGCCCACGACGGAGTGATCGCTTTCGGGGGCGGCAGTGCGCTCGACACCGCCAAGGCCATCGCGCTCATGGCCGGCCAGACGCGGCCCATCTGGGACTTCGAAGACCGCGAGGACTGGTACACGCGCGTCAATGTCGCGGGCATGGCCCCGGTCGTCGCCGTTCCAACCACTGCCGGCACCGGCTCCGAGGTCGGGCGCGCCTCGGTCATCACCGACCTCCGCGATCACACGAAGAAGATCATCTTCCATCCGAAGATGCTGCCCGCGATCGTGCTAGAGGATCCGGAGCTCACGGTCGGGCTGCCGTCGCACATCACCGCCGCGGTCGGCATGGACGCGCTGTCGCACAACCTGGAGGCGTACTGCGCACCAGGCTACCACCCGCTCGCCGAGGGCATCGCGGTCGAAGGCATGCGCCTCATCAAGGACTGGCTGCCGCGTGCGGTGAAGAGCGGCACGGACATCGAGGCGCGCTCGCACATGCTGGTGGCTTCGTCCATGGGCGCGACCGCCTTCCAGAAGGGACTCGGTGCGATGCACAGCCTGAGCCATCCCTGCTCCGCGAACCTCAATACCCACCATGGACTGACGAACGCCGTCGTGATGCCCTACGTACTCGAATGGAACCGCAGGGCGCTCGAAGAGAAAATGACGCGGCTCGCGGCCTGGCTCGGCCTCGCGGACCGGTCGTTCGCCGGAGTCCTGCGCTGGGTGCTGGAACTGCGGCGCGAGATCGGCATCCCGCACACGCTCGAGGGCATTGGCGTCAAGGAGGAGCACGCGAAGCCGTTCGCGCCGCAGGCGTTCAACGACCCCTCCACGGGCGGCAATCCGTTGCCGATGACCATCGCAGATTTCGAGCAGTTGTACCTGAACTGCGTCCGGGGCACGCTCGGAGCTGCCTGAGACTCGGGCACGCGGGTCGGTACCCGGTGTGTCGCGTCAGGGATTTTTCACAAGGGCAGAATCACCCATGGTCCCGTCCGACGAGCAATCCAGGAGAAGGAAGCGCATGACGTCCCCTCGAATGGATGGAATCCTGCACGTGCTCGCAGGTGTCGCGGCCACGCTGCTCGCCGGCTGTGCGAGCGTCGGCCCCCGCACCGTGCCGGTGGACCGGTTCGACTACAGCACCGCAATCGCCGACTCGTGGAAGCAGCAGACGCTGCTCAACATCGTCAAGCTGCGCTATTTCGACCTGCCGGTGTTCGTCGACGTGTCGTCCGTGGTCGCAGGATACTCACTGCAGACCGGCGTGACGGCGTCGGGCGTGGTCTCGTCTGAGAGGGCGGTACAGGGCAACTACGGTTCCATCGGCGGCACCGCGATCTATACCGATCGGCCGACCATCACGTACTCGCCGATGACGGGAGAGAAGTTCCTGCGGGGGCTCATCACGCCGATCGAGCCCAGGAACATCTTCTTCATGCTGCAGGCCGGTTATGCCGCGGACTTCATCCTGGCCCTGACCGTCGAGTCGCTGAACGGCGTCCGCAATCGCTCGACGGCCGGCGGGCTCGTGCGCGAGGCGGACCCGGGTTTCGTCGAGGCGCTCAGACTGATGCGCGAGGTACAGGCCGCCGGTGCGATGAGCATGCGCGTCGAGGAGGACAAGGAACAAGGTTCGACCGCCGTGCTCCTCTTCCGGCGCGAGGATCTGCCCGCCGACATCGTCGAGAAGGCGCGGGAAGTCCGGCGCCTGCTCAAGATGCCGCCCGACCAGCAGAAGTTCGTGCTCGCCTATTCGTCCATGCGCGGGACGGACGAGGAACTCGCGGTGAACAGCCGGTCCATGCTGCAGATCATGGGTGCCTTCGCGAGCTACGTCGACGTGCCGGCGGAGCATCTCGAGGATCGCCGCGCCGTGCCCGGCCTCGAGCGCATGTCGTCGGAGGACGCGCGCGAGGTCGTGAGGATACGCAGCGGTACAGAGAAGCCCGCCGATGCGTTCGCCTCGGTGCGCTACCGCGGTCACTGGTTCTGGGTCGACGACAGCGACTGGGCGACGAAACGCGCGCTCACCGCCGTGATGTTCTTCTTCACGCTCGCGGACACCGGCGGCGCCGAGAAGCTGCCGCTCATCACGATTCCGGCGCAATAGCCTGGTTGCCCGGAGATCCAATGGCCTCAGACAGTGCTGGCCAATTGTTCGAACCGAAACTGGATGTCCTGCCGGACGCGCAACGCGCCGTTTGGACCGACCTGATCCAGTTGCCGAAAGAGTTTGTCCTCTACGGGGGTACCGCGATTGCGGTGCAGTTGGGGCACCGTCAATCCGTGGATTTCGCCTTCTTCGCGGTCGGGTCATTTGATCCTGTGAAGCTGTACTCCGAGCTTGCGCTGTTGGAAGGATCGACCGTGCTGCAGCAGGCCGCGAATACGTTGACCTGTCGCATCGAGCGCGATGGTCCGGTAATCGTGTCGTTCTTCGGAGTCCCATCGCTGCGGTGCGTCGCCGCGCCGCTGGTCGCGCGGGACAATCGACTGCCGGTTCTTGCACCATTGGACGACCCGGCCGGGTCTGGCCCTGGGGACCGCTGATGCGGCCCCTGCCGGTGGTTCCGCAGCTCGAAGAGCTGGCGCGTCGAGTCGTCTGGTTCAAATCGCCCGTGGAAGCGATCTCGATGTCCGAGCATCTGGTCGCCCACGTGCTCACGTACGGAACGCACGAGGACGTCAACGTATTGCGTCGTTTCGTTTCGGATGATGAATTGATCGACGCACTGGCCGCCGCACCGCCCGGCGTCTTCGATGAACGGTCGTGGGCGTACTGGCACCTGAAACTC
>JAGOXN010000400.1 GCA_018059685.1 Steroidobacteraceae bacterium
GCGGGCCAGCATCGATTCTTCGGTCGACAGCGCCTTGAGCCGCCTGCACCAGCAGGTCCCGGGTTCGCAAGAGTTGGTCGGCCGGGCGCGCGGCGTGCTGGTTTTCCCCTCCGTCCTCGAAGCCGGATTCATCGTTGGCGCCTCGCGCGGCGACGGTGCCCTGCGCGTCGGCGGCAGGACCGTGAGTTACCACGCGACGACCAGCGGCTCGTTCGGCTTGCAGGCCGGCGCCCAGTCGACGGCCGTTTTCCTGCTGTTCATGACCGAAGATGCGCTGACGCGATTCCAGAACAGCCGCGGCTGGCAGGCCGGTGTCGATGCGTCGGTGACCCTGATCACCGTCGGTGCGAGCGGCCAGATGACGACGCAGACCTCGCAGCAGCCGGTCATCGGCTACGTGCTGTCGAATCGCGGCCTCATGGCGGGCCTGACCATGGACGGCACGCGCGTCACCCGCCTGAACCTGTGACGCAGCTTTCGTGAGGCGCACCAGTTGCCGGCGACGGCGGTCCTTGCGACCGTTCGTCGTCGGCGTCGTGGCCGGCGCGGCGGTGATCGGCCTCCCCGCGCACGGCGAGACACCGGGCGCCACGTGTCTCGGCATCGCCGACGCCGCGGAGCGGCTCGCATGCTTCGACCGCGCGATCGGAGACGCTGTGCGCGGCCCCGCTGCGGTGGCGGCTCCGTTGCCGCCCAGCGAGTTGCCCGGGCCGGTCGGCGCTGGTGGCACCCCACCGGGCACCGCCACGTCTGCAGCGAAGACGTCACTGCTCGACTCGGCCTGGGGATTCCTGCCGGATTCGAATCCGGCGTACGTCCGGCTGTACCAGCCGAACTACCTGCTGTTCGCGCGCTACACCTCGGATGCCAACATCGGGCCTTATCAGCCGCTGTTCGACGAATTCGCCGCCGAGAATGACTTCAAGGACGTCGAGGCCAAGTTCCAGCTGAGCTTCAAGGGACGGCTCGCCACCACCGACGACCGCCGCTGGGGGCTCTGGTTCGCTTACACGCAGCAGAACCAGTGGCAGGTCTACAGCGAGGACATCTCGCGTCCCTTCCGCGAAACCAACTACATGCCAGAGCTGTTCGGCAGCTTCCGGCCCGGCGTGGAGGTCGGCGGGTGGCACTGGAATCTGCTCAATTTCGGCTACACCCACCAGTCGAACGGCCGTGCCGACCCGATCTCGCGCAGCTGGGACCGCCTGTTCATCGAAGCCGGCTTCGAACGCGACGACTTCGCACTGATCGCGCGCGCCTGGACCCGCATCGAGCCCTCGAACTACGAGGACGACAACCCGGACATTCTCGACTACTACGGCCATGGCGAAATCACGGCCTTCTACCGGCGCGGCGGCAACAGTTTCACGCTGATGGCGCGCGGCAATCTCGATACCGGCAAGGGGGCGGCGCAGTTCACCTGGGCCACGCGCCGGTTGCTCGGACCGCTCCGCGGTTACCTGCAGGTGTTCACCGGGTACGGCGAGAGCATGATCGACTACGACTGGAACCAGACGACGATCGGTCTCGGCGTCACGCTTAACGACAAGCTCTGAAGACTGACCGGGCCGGCCGTTGAGGCCAGCCCGGCTGCACCTGCATCACTTCGCGCGTTCGTAGAGCTCGTCGAGAGCCTGCCGCAAGGCCGTGGCCCAGACCGAGATCGCGCGCCGCGCGTCCGCCGTGTTGGTCACGTTGTTCGTGATGTTCCATTGTCCGGTGCCCCGGCCGGAGCGACCGTCGATTGCCCGGGCGAGGATTTCGCCGGTGACCGAGTCACGCAGTTCGACGACCAGCGTCATGCGCCCGGAATTGGTGGTGTAGGTCCGTGTGCGACCCGCGGTCGACATCGTGTCGGGGGCGGCGATGTACAGGTCGACGATGGCGGGAATGACCCTCAGTGTCTCCGGGCCGGCTTCATCGACGAGCTGGTAGCCGCCGCGTTCGAGCTCGGCGCGGAAGGTCTCGCGGAACAGCTCGGCGAGGCCGGCCTTGATGGCCGCGATGTCGCTGGCGTTGAGACGCGATGACACGCGGCGGGTGCCCCGGCTGGGGTCCCAGGCCTCCGCGAAGTTGATCTCGACCGGGTCGAGCATCACGTTGCGGAACGCACCGATCTCGGTATCCGGCTTCACGAACACGGCATTGAGCCGGGGATGGGGCCGCCGGACGAGGCCATCCCATTCGGCGGGCCCGGACTGCGTGGTCGAGCAAGCGGCGAGCGCGGTTGCCGCAAGCGCGAGCAGCAATGGCAGCAAGGATCTCTTGCGATTCATTGGAAAATCACCTCGCGGGAGCCGGTCCGCGGCGGCGCAGGCGGCAATGGCGCGCGACTGGCGACGCGGCGGCAGTGGAAAGAGGATCACACAAAAACGTAGCACAGCGGATTTTCCTGTTGCAAGCGGCCCGCGACGGCGTTACGTTCGCCGCGGACCCTGGAGAGCCGATACGTGGTTTACGGCCTGCAATGGATGAGGCGACGACAGCGCAGGTTCACCCGCGTGATCCTGGCGCTGTTCGGCCTCGTCTGGCTGCAGGTCGCGGCGATGCCCTGCGTGGCGGCTCATGAAATCGCGTCCTCGCCCGACAGCCACGCGAGCCACGGCTCCGTGGCTCACCATCATGAGCCCGAACGTTCCGGATCCACGGATCATGGGCATTGTCTCTATTGCCCCCCACCGGATGGCGCGAATTCCGGCCCATCGAACGATGGCGGCCAGTGCGCGTTTCCTCACGAGGCGCAGGTCGATGCGCGAACCGCGGCCCTGGCTGTTCCGCCGCTGACGCCCGCGTGGTCGGCCGCCGTTCGGCCTGAGGTGGCGTGCGACGTGCAAACCTGGCTGGCGGATCAACCGAAGCCGCCGCCACGCAGATCGTTCTCCGTCGACTACTG
>JAGOXN010000085.1 GCA_018059685.1 Steroidobacteraceae bacterium
TGCCCCAGTTCACGCCCGACATCACCAGCACCTCGAACAACCCAGGGAATGGTGGGCAGGGCAATGTGCAGCTACGCGGTCTCGGGGCGACGTCGACACTCGTCCTCCTCGACGGTCGGCGCATCATCCCTGCCAACGGCGACGGCGTCGTCGACGTCAACATCATCCCGGCTTCACTGGTCGAAAGCGTCGAGGTCATCAGCGGGGGGGCGTCCGCCGTGTACGGATCGGACGCGATCGCGGGTGTGGTCAATTTCAAGCTCAAGGACGAGTTCGAGGGCCTGCAGTTCGACGGCAGCTGGGGCCAGTCGGACCAGGCGGACGGATCGGAATATTCGGCCGGTATCACCGCAGGCATGTCCTTTGCAGATGGCCGAGGTGAAGCCTACGGCCATGTCGGCTACAGCGAACGCGAGGCGGTGTTCCAGTCCGAGCGCAAATATTCCGAAGTGGCACTTTTCTACGTCGGACCTGGCGAAGGTACTCAGGGACCCGGTCGCGGGTTCGTGCCCCAGGGCAGCCCGACGATCGCCGAGGGTCGGATAACCGGCGGACCGCCTCAGCGCCCGAGCCAGGCGGGAATCGATGCCTTGTTCGCGACCTATGGTTACCCACCCGGCACCGTACCGAGATCCGGCAACTCATATAGCGTGAACGCCGACGGTACGGTGTTCGCCATCGGCAACGGTGCGCCGGGGAGCGTCGTCAATTTCCGCGGCGAGCAGGAACCCTACCTCGCCAACGACCGCCGGTACACCTACAACTTCGCGCCGTGGAACTACCTGCAGTTGCCGCTGGAACGTGTCTCGGCGTTCGGACGCGCGTCCTTCGACTTCGGGCCGTTCGCGGAAGTCTACGCCCAGGCGCTCTACGCGGATTACTCGGCCGATACCGCCCTGGCACCGACACCGGCTGTGCCGATCTTCCTGCCCATCACGAACCCCTACCTGCCTGCGGACCTTGCGACGCTCCTCGCGACGCGTCCGGCACCGACATCCGACGTCATCATGGCCAAGCGTTTCGCGGAGCTCGGTCCGCGCATTTCATCCAACCAGCACGATGCCTACCAGGTGACGCTGGGTGCGCGCGGCGAGGCGTTCGCCGGCTGGACGTACGACGCCTATGTGCAGACCGGGGCCTACGATTCGACGGAGTCGCAGACCGGCAACCTGTTGCGTTCCAGGGTCCACGAGCTCACCTATGCGGCCGACGGCGGCCTCGCCGCCTGTGGCGGCCTGCGACTATTCGGGCCGGACTCCGTCTCGCCGGACTGTGCCGCTTACATCGCCGCCGGCGGGACGAATCGCTCCGGCTTCGACCAGACGATTGCCGAGCTGTCGCTCACCGGAACCGCGTTCAGCCTGCCGGCGGGCGACCTCAAGCTGGCCGTGGGCGTGATGTACAAGCGCGACGAATATTTCTATCGCGCGGATCCAATCGGCTCCGTGATTCTCGATGACGGTTTCGAGGACATCCAGGGTTTCAACGCCAGCGACGACGTCGAGGGCGAGGACAGCAACACGGACGTGTTCATCGAGGTCGTGGTGCCCGTCCTGCGGGACGTCAAGGCGGCCAGGCGACTCGAGGCAGTCCTGGGCTACCGGTACTCGGAGTATGACTCCGCAGGCGGCGCCGATGCCTACAAGGCGGAACTGCTCTACGACCCGGTGCAACCCGTGACGATCCGCAGTTCCTTCCAGCACGCGGTGCGGGCTCCCAGCGTGTTCGAACTGTACCAGCCCCTCCTGCCGGTCTTTTACGCCGACTTTGACGAGCCAGGCTCGTTCCTGGACCCTTGTTCCGCCGGCAGCGCCGAACGCAGCGGCCCGAATGCGGCCGAAGTCGAAGCATTGTGCCTCGCTCAGGGGGTGCCCGCCGATTTCCTGCCGGAGTTCGGGGACTCGGACGGGATTCATACCGGTGTGTACGGTGGCAATCCCGACCTCGATCCGGAGAGCGCCGACACGCTCACGGTGGGCTTCGTCCTGCGCTCGTGGTCCGATCGGGCGCTGCTTTCATCCATGCAGCTGTCGCTCGACTGGTACCGCATCGAGCTGGATGACGCGATCGTTCAGGTCTCGGCCGCGGAGTACGTGCCGCTCTGCTTCGATGCGCGCGTCAACCCTGATTTCAGGGCGGACTACGAGCTGTGCCGCTGGTTTTCCCGCGACGCGGGCAATGGCGAAATCGTCGACCTCATGGACATCAACCAGAACGTCGTGGGTGCCGAGGTATCGGGCGTCGATGCGCAGTTCGACTGGAGTTTCGGCGCCGGGCCCGGCACCGTCGCCGTGAACCTGCTCGCCTCCTGGCTGGACTATTACGAAGTCGTCGACGTCGAGGGCCTGCCTGTGGTCGACAGAACCGGACAGCTCGGCCTGTTCATCGGCGGCACGCGTCCGGAGTGGAAGGGGAACCTCAACCTGAGCTACGCGTGGAACTGGCTGACGCTCGGCGGACGATGGCGCTACATCGACAGCATGCAGGACCGTGACGTTCCCGACTTCACGGTGCCGGGCTACGACTACTTCGACGTTTTCGCCAGCGTCGCGATCGGGCAGGGCGTGCTCACGGGGCTCACGCTGCGCGCCGGTGTCGAGAACCTGACCGACGAAGAGCCACCGATTTTTCCAAGCGCGATTGCTGCCAACACGGAACCGTCACAGTATGACCTGCTCGGACGGCGCTACTACGTGAACCTGACGTACCGGTTCTGACGGCTGGCGGAACCGCGGCGTCCATTGGCCGCCGGCCCTCTGCGCGCGCTTCATGACGCAGGCGCGGCGGCCACCGTGTAGAGGACGATGCGATTGTCATCGGCCATGAAGTCCCCGACAGGTTCGGGGTCGTGGCCGGTACAGCGCCGCACGCCCGCGACAAACCGCGTGGTCCTGTTTTCCTTGAGCGCGTAGACGTTCGCTTCGCGCTCCGCGATCTCGGCACAGAGTCCTTCTTCCGGGATGTAGCGTGACAGCGCCGGCTTGCGTTCGTCGAGGCGGATACCTTCGGTGTGCACGTCGAGATAGAGGCTCAGGCCGTAGAACGGCCGCAGGTCGACGAACGCGATCTCGTCGATGCCACGCGGGTCGAGGATTGCTTCGATCGCGCGCGCCATCTCCCGCGCGTCGCGATCGTTGGGCCAGTGCGCAAGCACCCCCTTGATCGCGACCAGCGCCACGGCCGTTGCTGTCGCCGTCCGGATGAGCCGCCGATCCGTGAACCAGGACCAGCGTGCAAGCGGCCGCGCGAGCATGATTGACAGCGGCACGAACAGCGGCAGCACATACAGGTGCAGCCGTGACTGCGCGAGCATGAACACCACGAGCGGCAGGAAGAACCAGGCCAATAGCAGCAGCCAGTCGCGGTCGCGCACGGACACCCGCGCGCGCAGCGACGACCACGCCCGTCGCGGACCACCGGCGGCGGCGATGGACAGCGCCCACCATGGCAGCGCCCCGATGGCGAGCACCGGCAGATACATCTCGAAGGACCCGTACCACGCTTCGTTGCGGGCATGCGTCCCGGTGAAGATGCGGTCATAGACTTCGTAGCCGATGAAGTAGCCGAGCCGGCTCGGTTCCTGGGCGACGATGATCGCGTACCACGTGAAGCCGACTGCGGCGAAGGCGAGCAAACCGATCGGGTCGAACAGGCGCCGCAACGCCGCCCGGTCCTGCCAGCCCAGGAATGCGACGACTGCGAGGAGCGGCAACAGGCCAGGCGGTCCCTTGGTCATGAAAGCGAGTGCCAACGCGAGCCACATCGCCCGAATCCAGCGGCGGTCCAGGCCATTCCCGCGATGCCAGGCCTCGACGAAGGCGAACATGGCGGCCGATTCGAAGAAAGCCAGGATGACGTCGGTCGAGACGATGTTCGCGCTGATGAATGGCACGAGGCTCAGGGCGTAGACGAGCGCCGGGAGCCAGGGTCGGGCGGGACAGAGTCGCCGACCGAGGCCGAACACGAGCAGCCCGGTGCCGATGAAGGCAATGGCTCCCGGCAGGCGTGCCGCCCATTCGTTCATGCCGAACAGGCCGAAGCTCGCGGCGAGCGTCCAGTAGGTGATCGGCGGCTTCGTGAGGTGCGGGGTCTCGCCGTCCGCCGTGGGCACGAGCCAGTCGCCACTCTCGAGCATGTTGATGCCGACGGCGCTGTAGCGACCTTCGTCGGGCTCCCAGATGCCGCGCGTGCCCTGGAAGCTGAAGGCCAGCACGATGAGCAGCGCGGCCAGCCACCACGGTGGACGGGGGGTCGGCATCTTCAGAGACTGCTGAAGACCCGCACGCGATGCTTGTGGTACGGCAGGACCTCGAGCAGATCGCCTTCGCGGAGCCGGGACTGGATGCCGCGCCACCATTCGGCCGTGAGCACCTCGCGGTGCGCATCGACGAACACGCGCTTCAGGTGCGGGTCGAAGCCCAGGAAGTTGATGAACGTCTCGGGGAAGACATCGTTGTCGGCGACGTAGTACCAGGTCTCGCTCAGCATCTCGTCTTCCTCGTGCTGCGGCTCCGGCACCTCGCGGAAGCGGCAGTCGGTCACGAGGCACAGCTCGTCGTAGTCGTAGAAGATCACGCGGCCGTGGCGCGTGACCCCGAAATTCTTCAGCAGCAGGTCGCCCGGGAAGATGTTGGTGACCGCGAGGTCGCGGATCGCCTGGCCGTAGTCGAGGACCGCCTTCTCGGCCTGGTCCCGCGTTGCCGTCCGGACGTAGAGGTTGAGCGGCGTCATGCGACGCTCGATGTACATGTGGTCGATGACGAGGTCCTCGCCGTCCTCGTGCACGGTCATCGCAGTCTCCGTCAGCAGTTCCTCGAGCAGGTCCGGGGCGAAACGCGCCTTCGGGAACTTGAGGAGCTTGAACTCCTGCGCGTCGACGAGGCGCCCGGCGCGGTCGTGCTTGAAGACCAGGTCGTACTTGGCCAGCACGTCCTGCCGCTGGATGTTCTTCTGGACGGGAAACCTGTCGCGGATCAGCTTGAAGACGACGTCGAACGACGGCAGCGTGAAGCACACCATCACGAGGCCCTTCTCGCCGGGAGCCAGCACGAACTGGTCATCGGAATGCTGCAGGTGGCGGAAGAGCTCGCGGTAGCGCTCGGTCTTGCCCTGCTTGGCGCGGCCGAGCACCGTGAACAGCTCGCTCACGGGCTTGCGCGGCAGGATCTCCTTCAGGAACTTGACGACCTCGCCGACGCGCGCGAGATCGACGTGGAAGTAGGAGCGCGTGAAGCTGAACAGCACGCTCACCAGGCTCTCGTCGAGCATGATGGCGTCCACGACCACGCCGCTGTCGTGATTGCGGAGTGCGACGACGAAAGGTTGGGTCCAGCCGCGCCCGGCAATGCGCCCGACGAGGTAGGCGCGGGTCATCTGGTAGAAGACTTCCTTGATGACCTCCAGCTTCTCGATGACGCGCCGCTCGCCGCTTTCGCCCAGTGCGGCGTCGAGTTCCTGCGCGACCCGTTGCACGCTGCGCTCGAAGTCGCGGTAGGGAGCCCCGAAGCGGAAGTCGGCCAGAAACTCCTCGACCAGGAGTTCGACGGCGCCCCGATTGACGTATACCTTCGTCTCGACGTGGGTCGTGACGCTGCCGAGCGGATCGAGGTCGAGCGCCACGAACTCGACGGCCGGATCGACGCCGACCGTGCCGAAGGTCTTGCGCGTGATCGAGCAGAAGTAGGTCTTGGTGAACTCGTGGTCGGGCAGCGGCTCGATGATCTCGGCGAAACGCCGCTTGATGCTCGACCAGATCGCGCGCTCGTGGATCTCCTCGCCGAGCTTGTGCCGCATCACCTCGACACCGGTGTCGACGTAGCGGCTGTAGAGCCCGATGCGCTCGACCGCATCACGCTGGCTGCCGCGCCAGTCGCGCTCCTCGAAACGCCGCGGCGCCCGTTGGGTGACGCCGCGGAATTCCGCGTTGTAGTCGGCGAACAGGTCGACCAGCGTCTGCGCGCAGTCCTGGACGAGCTCGTCGCGCGTGCCCGCCTTGGCGGCCTGAAGCGTCAAAGGGCTACAGGTTCCGGATCAGCGCGTCGCCGAACTCGCTGCACTTCACCTCGGTCGCGCCTTCCATCAGGCGGGCGAAATCGTAGGTGACGGTCTTCTGCCCGATCGTGCGGTCCATCGCGGTGATGATTGCGTCCGCCGCCTCGAGCCAGCCCATGTAGCGGAGCATCATCTCGCCGGAGAGGATCACCGAGCCCGGGTTGACCTTGTCGAGGTTCGCGTACTTCGGTGCCGTGCCGTGGGTGGCCTCGAACACCGCATGCCCCGTCATGTAGTTGATGTTGCCGCCCGGCGCGATGCCGATGCCGCCGACCTGCGCGGCGAGTGCGTCGGAGAGGTAGTCGCCGTTCAGGTTCATCGTGGCGATGACGTCGAACTCGTCCGGCCGCGTGAGCACCTGCTGCAGCGTGATGTCGGCGATCGCGTCCTTGATTAACACCTTGCCGGCCTTCTTCGCCGCGTCCTGTTCGGCATTGGCCGCCTTCTCGCCCTTCTCGGCACGCGTGCGCTCCCACTGGTCCCAGGTGTAGACCTGGGCGGCGAACTCGCGCTCGGCGAGGGCGTAGCTCCAGTTGCGGAACGCGCCCTCCGTGAACTTCATGATGTTGCCCTTGTGCACGATCGTCATGCTCTTGCGCTTGTTGTCGATCGCGTACTGGATGGCCGCGCGCACCAGGCGCTCGGTGCCCTCCTGGGACACCGCCTTCAGGCCGATGCCCGAGGTGTCCGGGAAGCGGATCTTGCCGTAGAGCTTCGGGAACGCCTGCCTGAAGAGTTCCTTGAACTTCTCGATGTCGGAGCTGCCCGCCTCGAACTCGATGCCCGCGTAGATGTCCTCGGTGTTCTCGCGGAAGATCACCATGTCGACCTTCTCGGGGGCGCGGACGGGGGAGGGCACGCCCTTGAACCAGCGTACGGGCCGCAGGCAGACGTAGAGGTCGAGCATCTGGCGCAGCGCGACGTTGAGCGAACGGATGCCGCCGCCAATGGGCGTCGTGAGCGGACCCTTGATCGAGACCAGGTACTCCCGGCAGGCCTCGACGGTCTCGTCCGGCAGCCAGGTGTTGAAGAGGTCGTTCGATTTCTGGCCCGCGTAGACCTCCATCCAGTGGATCCTGCGCTTGCCGCCGTACGCCTTCTTGACCGCGGCATCGAGCACGCGCACCGAGGCGCGCCAGATGTCGGGCCCGGTGCCGTCGCCCTCGATGAACGGGACGATCGGTTGATCGGGGACCTGCAGGCGGCCGTTGCTGATCGTGATCTTCTGGCCCTGTGCGGGCACCTCTAGCCTAACCGCGCTGGACATGACGGCCTCCAGTGGATGCGCAGGAACGGGGAAAAACGGGCCGGAATCGTAGCACAAGGCGACCCGTCCGGCGGCCCCGCACGGCCCGGCGCGGCTCAGCGCAGCGGTGCGAAGGCCGTCACTACCCGCGGCGAGTCGCCGGCGCGTGTCCAGGCGAAGAGCAGCCCGTCCTGGACGGCGAGCATGCGGGGAAAGCCCGAGGCGCGACTTGCGCTGGATCGGGCGATGACGACCGCGGGCGCGGTCGCCCCCTCGCGCGAATACGGCTGTGCACGCAATGCAGTCCCGTCGGCGTCGTCGCCCAGCCAGCTCACGACGGCCCGGCCGTCCTCGAGCAGCACGACGTCGACGCGCCCGGCGACCTTGCCGCTCGCGACCTCGATGGGCTTCGAGAAGCTGCGACCGGCGTCCGGGGAGAATGCGAGGCGGATCCTGGGCCGGTCCGGAGCCGTGAACCACGCGACGACCACGGTATTCCCATCGGCATCGACGGCGGGTCCGTTGACCGGGCACGCGTCGATCGTCCATGCGTCCTCGTTCACGACGATGGGCTCGGACCATCCTCCTGGCGTCAGGCGCACCAGGGCGATGTCGCGCACCTCGCGTTCGCTGCGGTCGCGGTAGACGACGATCGGCCCGTCCGGGCCCGCGGCGACGTCGGTCTGGCAGCAGTCGCACACGCGTCCGTCGATCTCGCGGCCGTCATCGACGCGCTGGCCGTCCCGGCCGATGACCGCGCTGCGCAGGGTCATCGCGCCGTGTGATCCGCCGGAATGATCGTGACCGCCGGCGGTGTTGCGTCCGTCGAGCCACACCGCGCCCGCCGAGCCCGCGGCGTCGAACAGCGAGACGAAGCCGTGCTCCGTCGGCGTGCCGTCGTCGTGGGGCGAAATCGCGGGGGACCAGTGCTCGCCGCCGTCCGTGCTCACGGCGATGCGCACGTCGTAGGAGTAGACGTTGTCCGGCTTCTGCTGCAGCCAGTGCGCGGCCCACAGCCCGTCCGTGAGCGGCACCACGGACGGAAAGTCGGCCCAGTTCACGAACCAGTCGCTGCCGGCCGCGACCGTGCGGGCGGTGCTCCACGCGGAGCCGCGCAACGTCGCGTGCCGCAGTTCGTGACCGTCGCCGACTGGTTGCAGCCAGCTCATGACCACTGTGCCGTTCGTGTTCGTGGCGAGGTGCGGATAGAGGCTGCCCGCCGCGGCGGGGTTCGGGATCTCGACGACTTCGCCCAGCCACGTGGTGTCGGCGTCGTTCCGGGCGCAGGCTGTGAGGGACGCCAGCGATGCGAGGACGATGACCGGGAGTCTCATGCGGCGAATGATAAGCTGCCGCGCCCCGACTGCGACACGCGTGTACACGATCCGACGATGAGGCCCCGCCTGCTGTTCGTCATCGGCTTCTCGGCGCTGAGCCTCGCTGCGGCGCTCTGGCTGCCGCCCCTGCCGCAACCCCTCGGCTATCACGATTTCGCCGACCACCGCTCCATGCTCGGCGTTCCGAACTTCATGGACGTCGTGACCAACGCCGGGTTCCTGCTGGCGGGAATCGCCGGACTCCTCGTCGTGGGGCGCCGTCGCGCCGCGTTCGAGTCGCCCATCGAGCGCGCGCCCTATGCGGTGTTCTTCAGCGGCGTCCTGCTGACGGCGGTGGGCTCGGCCTACTATCACCTGGCACCCGACAACCCGCGCCTCTTCTGGGACCGGCTGCCGATGACCGTCGCGTTCATGGGCCTGATATCGGCACAGGTCGTGGACCGCATCAGCGTGCGCGCGGGGTTGCGGCTGCTCGGTCCCATGCTGGTGCTCGGGGCGGCCTCGGTCGTCTACTGGCGTGCGACGGAACTCGCGGGTGCGGGCAACGTCATGCCCTATGGCGTGCTGCAGGCCTACGCCGTCGTGATGCTGCTCGTGATCGCCGTGCTGCATCCGTCCCGCTACACGCGCGGCACGGACATCTACTGGGTGTTCGCAGCCTACGTGGCGGCCAAGCTCTTCGAGGCGCTCGATGGTCCGGTGCTCGGACTCGGTCACGTTGCGAGCGGTCACTCGCTCAAGCACCTCGCGGCGGCGGTTGCCGGGCTCGTCGTGTGCCGCATGCTCTGGCTGCGCCGGCGGCACGAGGCCCGGGAGCCTCGCTGATGCCCGTCGCGGGGACGCAGGGGCCTCACTGCGGCTCGTTCGGAACCGACGGATCGCGGTCCTCCCACGTGACGTCCTGCATTTCCTCGATCGACTCGTCCACGACGCGC
>JAGOXN010000401.1 GCA_018059685.1 Steroidobacteraceae bacterium
CACAGGTTGTTCACGAACGCCGCGATTTCCCACTGGTCCGACAGGACCCCGACGCGCAGATTGCCGATCTGGTAGTCGGGCAGCTCCGGGTCGAACCGGACTTCGTTGATCGTCGGCGATCCGAACGAGATGAACGACGCGGCGCCCGGCGGCGTCGGCGACGCGGCCGTGATGAGACCGAAGTTCGGCTCCTGGTCCGCAAGCTGCGTGTACGATGAGCCGACGTGCTGGAAGGTGAAGTTGACGTAGCCCTCGTAGCTCGTGGACCACGGCCAGGAATAGGTCGCGCTCGCCGCCGCCTGCAGTTCCGGCGCGGTCGGCAACTGGTTGCCATTGCGGATGCCGGCGATCGGATAGCCGGTCGCGTCCGCCTCGGTTCGCGTGATTTCCGCCTTCGCGTAGGTCGCGGAAAGGCCGAAATCCCACTGGTCGTTCGGTCGTGCGAATATTTCGAACTCGGCGCCCGTCGATTCCGCGTCGGCATTCAGGATGATGCGCGACGAGCAGCTGCCGGCATCCGCGATCACCTGCAAACCGTCGATGTCCGTGTAGAAGACGGCCCCGTTCACCTGCACGCGGCCATCCGCCCACAGCGTCTTCGCGCCGAGTTCGTAGTTGAGGCTCTCCTCGTCGTCCCAGTTCTCGTGACCGCCGTAGACGACGAGGTCGTTGGCCGTGCACAGCGCGACGTTCAGCGGGTCGTTGATACCGCCGAGCCGGAAGCCCTTGGAAACCTGCGCGGAGACGAGCATGTCGTCGTTCGGCTGGTAAGCGACGATGACGCGGGGCGAGAAGCCGTCCGAACTCGTCGACCCCGGCTCGTCCGTGTAGCCCTGGTCCGCGAAGAAGCCCGCGAAGGTGAGCGTGCGATCTTCTTCGAAATCATAGTAGCGCAGGCCGCCGGTCACGCTCCACTGATCGGTAAACTCGTAGGTGCCTTCACCGAAGATCGCGAACTGCTGAAAGTCATACGTGAGGTCGGAGAAGAAAGGCGTGTCGGGTGGAGCGTTGTAGAACGCGCTGTCATTGCCGTTATAGCCCTGCAGGACAGCGTCGTAGCCGGGTGTCGGCAGGTTCTGGCCGTAGTCGCGGTCGATGTCCTGGTAGAACGCGCCGACCAGCCAGCGGAACGCTCCTTCGCCGCTCGACGACAGCCGGAGCTCCTGGCTGAAGGCTTTTAGGTCCGTGGAATCATACAGCGGCGAATTCAATCGCACCTCATCGGGAGTACCGCCGATCTGCACCGTGACGCTGCCGGTGAGCTGGCTCGCGTCGCGCTTCACGACCACCTCGCGATCGGTGTAGGAGCTGATCGAGGTGAGCGTCATCCCGCCGAAGTCGTACTCGATCTTCAAATCGGCGAGCAGGAAGTCGTCGTCGATGCCCTCCTGCAACTGTGTCACCTGGCCGCGGTCGCCCGGGGTCACGGGCGTTTCGGTGGTCGTGAACGGGTTGCCGAGGATGTTCCACGCATCGATGCGCGGATAGCCGTCGGTTTCGAGCTTCTGGTAGACGATGCGCGGCGTGATCGAGAGATCCTCGGTCGGCGCGAACAGCATCGCCGCGCGTACGCCGCTCTTGTTGCCGCCGTTCACGTCCTCCTTGCGGCCGCGGTCGGGATAGACGGAGTCGATGAAGCCCGCGAGCTCGTCGTAGTAGCCCACGAGCCGGATGGCGGACGTGTCGCCGACCGGCAGGTTGACGGCTGCCTTGATGTCGCCGCCGAACTCGCTGTCGGTACCCGTGTGCGCCGTCACCTCGGTCGTCACCGAGAGCGCGCTCGGGTCCGGCTGCGCCGTGATGTAGCGCAGCGTGCCCGAGGAGGAACCCGCTCCGAACAGCGTGCCCTGCGGGCCGCGCAGCACTTCGACACGCTCGAGGTCGAAGAGGTCGAGGTCCGGCGTGAAGAGCGCGACGGAGATCGGGGACTCGTCGAGATAGATGCCAACCGATTCCTTCACGCCCGGCTGGTCGCGCACGACCTGTCCGGCGCTGATGCCGCGAATGGCGACCTGGCTCTGGCCCGGCCCGAGGTCGGTGATGGCGAGGCCCGAGACATTGCGCGCGAGTTCCACGAGGTTGCTCGATCCCGAGCGGCGGATCGCTTCGTCGGTGACCGCCGCGACCGAGAACGGCACGTCCTGCAGCGACTCGGCGCGCTTCTGCGCGGTCACGATGATCTCTTCGAGACCGGACGCCTGCTGTGCGTGCGCCGGCGCGGCCCCAGCAAGTGCTGCGCCCACGGCCAGCGTCAGTGACAGGCTCCGATTCAGATTGTTCATGCGATCCCCCTGGAATAGAGTTGGGTTTGTGGCATCCAGATTGTTAATGTCGCTTATTTCGCACAATCGAACAATGGCAAAGTGAGATCTGTTGTGTTCAAGCAACAGATGGGGGCCGGCGGATGAAACATCGGACGGGAATCACGCGTCGCGGACTGATGCAGGGCCTGGCGGGCGCGGCGGCGCTCTCGATGGCGGGCCTGGGATCGCGTGCGCAGGCGGCGTCCTCCGAACGGTGGGACTCGATCGTCGTCGGCGCCGGGGTTTTCGGCGCATGGACCGCGTGGCACCTGCGGCAGCAGGGCCGGCGCGTCCTGCTCCTCGACGCGTATGGCCCTGCGAACATGCGCGCTTCCTCGGGCGGCGAGTCGCGCATGACGCGCACGATCTACGGTGCCGACGACGTGTACACGCGCATGGCGCTGGAGTCGCTCGACGACTGGCGCTGGCTGTCCACGCGCGCCGGCCTGCCGGTCTTTCATCCTGTCGGCGTCCTGATGTTCTTCGGCAGGCGCGAGCCCTTCGCCGTGCAGAGCATCGACGCGCACCGGCGCATGGGCCTGCGCCTCGACGTGCTCGAGCGTGCGGATCTCGAGCGGCGCTATC
>JAGOXN010000086.1 GCA_018059685.1 Steroidobacteraceae bacterium
CGCAGCTCAAGGCTCATTTCACGCAGCTCACGGTTCATGTCTCAATGATCACGGTTCATCGCACGAAAATCACGCGCGGCAGACGCGCGGCCCGGCGTACCGTAGCGCCGTCGTGAGCCACGGCCTGCCAGGCGATCAGGTCCGTGACGCTCTCGTCCACGACCGCCTCGTACGCCTCGCTGCCGAGCTGCAGGTAGGTGACGAGCTCCGCCAGTCCCTGCTCGAGCGGCTGGCCGTCGATCAGTTCGCACAGCGTGACCTGCGTGCGCGACTGCAACACCTGCCGCACGTGCCGGTCGAGCCGCGCCTTGTCGACGACCACCTGTCCGTAGAGCGCCGCGGGGTCCACGTCGTCGTCACCGGCCTGCAGCGCCCGTTCCGCAATCACGGCTTTCAGGGGCGGCGCATGCAGCGGACGCTCGAAGGGCAGCTCGATGTCGGCCGCGGCCTCCGCGATCGTCATGACTTCGCCCGCCGGCGGCGACTCGCGCAAGGCGAGCGAGCGCGACTCGATGCTGCGCAGCAAGTCCATGATGCGGCGGTTCTCGAGCCACGCCTGGTCGTCGAGAAAGCGCCGCAGCTGCTGTGACAGCAGCGCCACCGTGCGCTGCGTGTGCTCGCCCGCTTCCAGCCAGTCGTAGTGCACCCGCCTGAGGCGCGCGTCGGGCGCCAGATTGGCCACCGGCGGCAGCGCCAGCACACGGTCGAGCAGTCCGGTGAGCTCTTCCTGACGACGGCCCGACAGCAGGAAATCCCAGAAGGCGCGGAAGCTGCGCCCCTGGTCCGAGTCGGCGATGGCATCGCGCTCGCCCATGACGTCGTCGAGCAGTGCGCCCTTCGATCCCTCCCAGAAGGCGATGCGCTCGCGCACCCGGCGATCGAGCTGGCGGAAGTTGTGCTCGACCTCGCGGAAGTCCGACAGCAGGTCGCGGGCGAGCTGGGTGAACTGCAGGAAGCGTTCCTTGAGCGCGGTGGCATCGAGCAGCGGCACGTCGCCGGACTGCACCCGCAAGATCTCCGCGTCGATCTCGCCGCGCCGTTTCTGCAGCTCGTCGATGCGCCGTGCCGGATCGGCATCGCTGCCCTCGCTCATCTGCTTCAGCAGCGTAACGAGCGTTAGCAGCCGCGACTCCGTGCCGACGAAGCTGCGTTCGGCGAGCTGGCCGAGCCAGGCGATGGCCTTCTCGGTGGCGGGCGTCAGGTCGAACTGGGGCTCGTCGGTGCCCGGCCGGTAGAACTTGCGCAGCCAGGCCTTGTCGGGCGCCGCCCAGTCGTCGAGGTAGGCGAGCGCGGGCCTGGGAAACGACTCCTCGCCGAGCTGCTGCCGCAGGGCGTAGAGCTCGTCCTCCAGCGCCTCAGCGAGATCCGCGGCCGGCATGACCCGCACGTTCGGCTCGATGAAGACGCGGTGCAGGAAGCTCGCCACCAGCGGCGCATGGTCGGAGCGCAGCAGCCGCCAGGCGGGGTGATGCGTGCGCAGCGCTTCGAGCGTCGGGTAGTCGAGGGTCATGTCAGCAGCGGCTCATCCCTGTTGCAGCGACTCTACTGGTCCGCCGCACGGCACGATATTGCCGTGCGTTCGTCGCCAGCATCAGGGGGATCCTGGACACTCCAGCTCGTACGCCGTGCTGCGCCCGCCGCCCGGCGTCCGGCGCAGGATACCGCGTGACATCAGCTCCGTAATGTCGCGCAGCGCCGTGTCGGGCGAGCACTTCGCGATGGCGGCCCAGCGGCTGCTCGTGAGCCGGCCGTCGAGACCGTCGAGCAGGCGGTTCAGCAGCTTCACCTGCCGCTCGTTCAGGGGCGTCGTGGCCCAGCGCTGCCAGAAGCGCGCCTTGAGCAGGACCGCGTCCACGCTCTGCTCGGCGCTCACGACCGCTCCATGCAGCGTGCGCAGGAACCAGTCGAGCCACTCGGTGACGTCCAGCGTACCGCGCTGCGTCCGTTCGAGCACGTCGTAGTACTCGTTGCGTTCCTGCTGGATCTGCGCCGACAGGCTGTAGAAGCGCTGCGGACTCGCATCTGCGCGGGCGAGGAAGAGGTCGCCGATGGCGCGTGCAATGCGCCCGTTGCCGTCGTCGAAGGGATGCAGCGTGACGAACCACAGGTGAGCCAGGCCGGCCTTGATCAAGGCCGGTTCGGGGGTCGCTGCATTCGCCCAGGTCAGGAACCGCTCGACCTCTGCGGGCAGGCGTTCAGCAGGCGGCGCCTCGAAATGGACCTTGCGGCGGTGCACTGGACCGGACACGACCTGCATCGGGCCCGTCGAGTCGTCGCGCCATGCCCCGACTCGGATCGGTGCGAGGCCACTGAATCCGCCGGGGAACAGCGCGGCGTGCCAGCCGAACAGTCGCTCCGTGGTGACTCGCGCGTCGTGATGTAACGTCGCGTCGAGGACCATCTCGACCACGCCTTCGACGCGACGGTCCACCGGCGCGAGCGCGCCGACGTCCACCCCCAAACGGCGTGCGAGGGACGACCGTACTGAGTTGGCGTCGAGCGTCTCGCCTTCGATTTCGCTGGTCCGGACGACGTCCTCCGTCAACGCTGTCAGGTTCGCCTGGTCGCGGGACGACAGGCCGACGTCGCGCAGGCGGCCGAGCAGGATGCCCTGGGCCCTGCTGGCCTCGGAAAGCGGGCCCGCCAGCCGGTCCATGTCATACCGCCAGCGCGGCCAGTCCTCGGTTTGCCAGACGTACCGTCTATCTCCGCTCATCGTGCGGAGATTATGTCGTGGATGCCTGTGGTAGACAAGGCATTCACCGCGCCGAGCGCGGTGAATGAAGCGGCGATTCGCCGCACCAGGAACCAGGGTCCGTTGCCGGTCAGGTCTTCGGTCAACTCGGAGCGAACCGGTCTTTCACAGTCATCTTGCGATGCGCGGACAGCGGTACAGCACTCGCAAGCAACAGCCGCGACCGCGGACCTGCCGGCACGCGCGCGCACTCCTGTGACACGCTTCAGGCATCATGCGCGCCCACAATCCCGTGCAGGGACGCCCGATACAACAGGAGCTGACATGATCGGACCTGCCATCCGCCGCACGCTTGCCGCGGTCACCTCAGTCGCCTCGACCTCCGCTACTGCCACTGCCTCGCTCGTTGCGGCATGCGCACTGCTGACGACCGCCATCGCCTCCGCCGAGACCGCCGACGAGTTCGTCGCGCACACGAACAAGGAATTCGCGGATATCTGGCTCGAGGGCAATGCCGCGGGCTGGACGCAGGCCACTTACATCAACGTCGACACGCAATTGCTGAACGCCCGCGCCACCGAGCGCTGGCTCGCGGCGTTCGGCAAGGCCGTCCAGGAATCGAGGGCCTTCGACGGTACCCCCATGAGCCCGGCGTCGCAGCGCGCGATCAAGCTCATGCGGCTCGGCGTATCCGCTCCCGCCCCGGACGACCCGGCGAAGCGCGCCGAACTCGCCACGCTCCTCTCCGGCATGGAGGCAAAGTACGGTTCGGCCAAATACTGCCCGCAAGGTCCGCAATCGTGCCGCGACGAGGTGCAGTTGAAGGCGGTACTCGAGACGAGCCGCGACTATGACGTGCTGCTCGACGCATGGCGGGGCTGGCACGACGCAGCTCGCCCGCTCCGCGCCGACTACGTGCGCTTCGTCGAGCTCGCGAACGAGGGCGCGCGCACCCTTGGGTTCCCGGACCTGGGCGCGATGTGGCGCTCCCAGTACGACATGCCACCGGACGAGTTCAGGCGCGAGGCGGCGCGGCTCTACGGGCAGGTCGAGCCGCTGTACGAACAGCTGCACTGCTACGCGCGCGGGCGGCTCGCGAAGAAATACGGCGAGGACCGGGTGCCGGCCGGCCGGCCGATACCCGCGCACCTGTTCGGCAACATGTGGGCGCAGCAATGGGGCGAGGCTTACGACCTGTTCGAACCGTATCCCGGCGTCAGCGACCTGGACGTGGATTCGGCCCTCGTGAAGCAGGGCTACGACGCGGTGAAGATGACGAAATCGGCCGAAGCCTTCTACCGGTCGATCGCGTTTCCCGCGCTGCCCGAGACATTCTGGCAGCGCTCGATGCTGACCCAGCCGCGCGACCGCGACGTGCAGTGCCACGCGAGTGCCTGGCACATGGACGGCAAGACCGACGTGCGCATCAAGCAGTGCATCCGGCCGACCCGCGAGGAGCTCACGACGATCTACCACGAGCTCGGCCACGTCTATTACTTCCTCTGGTACAAGGACCTCCCGTACCTGTTCCAGGACGGCGCGCATGGCGGCTTCCACGAAGCGGTCGGCGACACGGTCAACCTCTCGATGACACCAGCGTACCTCGCGCAGATCGGACTCGTGCCGGCCGCGAAGCAGAGCCGCGAGGCGGTCATCAACCAGCAGATGAAGATGGCGCTCGACAAGATCGCGTTCCTGCCGTTTGGCAAGCTGATCGACGAGTGGCGCTGGAAGGTCTTCGCTGGTGAGGTGGCCGCCGAGAACTTCAATTCCGCGTGGTGGGCGCTGCGCGAGAGATACCAGGGCGTCGCGCCTCCCGTCGCGCGCACCGAAGCCGATTTCGACCCGGGCGCCAAGTACCACATCCCCGGCAACGTGTCCTACACGCGTTACTTCCTGTCGTTCATCCTCCAGTTCCAGTTCCACAGGGCGCTGTGCGATGCGGCCGGATTCAAGGGCCCGCTGTACGAGTGCTCGATTTACGGCAACGAGGCGGCGGGAAAGCGATTCGGCGCCATGCTCGCGAAAGGGGCGAGCCAGCCGTGGCAGGACACGCTCTACGAACTCACCGGCACCCGGACGATGGATGCTTCGGCATTGATCGAGTACTTCGCGCCGCTCGCGGGCTGGCTGCGGGAGCAGAACAAGGGGCAGGAATGCGGCTGGTGACCGGTGTCGACGCGCAACCAGCTTGCCGGCCGGCGGCGGCCGTCGATCCGTGGCGTCGCGCCTGCTAACCTGCCGCACCTCCCGTCCCAGGATCATCCATGCCACCCGTCGCAGCCGCACCGCAGCTGACTGTCCGCGCGGTCACGCTCGCCATCGTCCTCGCGATGATCCTCGCCGCCGCGAACACCTACCTCGGACTCTTCGCCGGCATGACGATCGCCTCGGCCATTCCCGCGGCCGTCGTGTCCATGGCGGTGCTGCGCGTACTCGGCGGGGGCGGCATCCTCGAGAACAACATCGTCCAGACCGGTGCCTCCGCGGGCTCGTCGATCGCCTCCGGCGTGATCTTCACGATCCCGGCGCTGGTGATCCTGGGTCACTGGTCCGACTTCCGGTACCTGTGGGTACTCGCCATCGCGGGCCTGGGCGGCATCCTCGGCGTGTTCTTTTCGGTGCCCCTGCGGCGCGCGCTGATCGTGGACCAGGGCCTCGCGTTCCCGGAGGGCAAGGCCGCGGCGGAAGTGCTCAAGACCGGCGAGAACCCTGCAGCGGGTGTCCGGATCCTCGGCCTCGCGGCGCTCGGCGGTGGCTTCGCCAAGCTTGCGGCCGCGAGCGGTCTGCGGCTCTTCCCCGACACGGCCGCCGCGGCCGCCTGGGCGGGCCGCGGCATCGCGTACTTCGGCACGAACCTCTCGCCCGCGCTGCTCGGCGTAGGCTACATCGTGGGACTCAACATCGGCGTGCTGGTGGTGACCGGCGGCATCATCTCCTGGAACGCTGCGATCCCCATCTACAGCGCATTCTTCCTCGACGGCAATGCCGAACTCGCCGCGCGGGTCGCGGGAGCGAGTGCCGAAGACGCCGCCTACGCCATCTGGTCCGCGCAGGTGCGCTACCTCGGGGTCGGCGCGATGCTGATCGGCGGCGTGTGGGCGCTGGTGTCGATCCGCGATTCGCTGCTCTCGGGTGTCAGGAGCGGCCTGGCCGCGGCCCGCGCCGGCGCAGCGAAGGCCGTCTCGCACACCGAGCAGGACCTGCCGATGAACGCGATCCTGATCGGCACGCTGCTGTTCACGCTGCCGCTCTTCGCGCTCTACCAGAACATCGTCGGCAGCGTCGCCGTGAGCCTGCCGATGACGATCATCATGATCGTCGCGGGATTCCTGTTCTGCTCGGTCTCGGCCTACATGGCGGGACTCGTCGGTTCGTCGAACAACCCCGTCTCCGGCATCACGATCTGCACCATCCTCTTCGCCTCGCTCGTGCTGATGCTGCTCATGGGACGCAATGCCGCGATGGGCCCCGTGGCGGCCATCATGATCGGCGCGGTGGTCTGCTGCGCAGCCTGCATCGGCGGCGACAACCTGCAGGACCTGAAGTGCGGCTACATCGTCGGCGCCACCCCGTGGAAGCAGCAGGTGATGCTCGCGATCGGCGCGGCCTCGAGCGCGCTCGTCATGGCGCCCGTGCTCAACCTGCTCGCGAGCGCCTACGGCATCGGCGTGCCGACGCCCGAGCACCCCGACCCGCTGCTCGCGCCCCAGGCCACGCTCATGGCCTCGGTCGCCAAGGGCATGTTCGGGGGCGAGCTGCCCTGGGGCATGGTCGCGATCGGCGCGGGCATCGGCGCCGCCGTAATCGCGTTCGACGTCTGGCTCGAACGGCGAGGATCGGCCTTCCGCGCACCGGTGCTCGCGGTCGCGGTAGGCATCTACCTGCCGATCGAACTCTCCGTGCCGATCTTCGCGGGCGGGCTCGTCGCACACCTCGTCGAACGGCGCCTTGGCCCAGGCGGCGAGACGGCGGAGAGTGATCCAGCCCGGCGCAACGGCATGCTCTTCGCCGCGGGCCTCATCACCGGCGAGGCACTGATGGGCATCTTCATCGCCATCCCGATCGTGAGCACGGGGCGTGCCGACGTCATCGCGCTCCCCGCGAGCCTGCACTTCGGGGGCGGGCTCGGCCTCGCCGTGGTCGGCGCCCTCGCGGTCATGCTTTACAGGGTCGGAACGCGTCGCACGTAACCGGACGCCGTGCCCTGTCGACGCCCGCGAGCCTCG
The DNA here is from genome assembly GCA_018059685.1 of Steroidobacteraceae bacterium. GTDB lineage: Bacteria > Pseudomonadota > Gammaproteobacteria > Steroidobacterales > Steroidobacteraceae > RPQJ01. Next base: position 6,925 of record JAGOXN010000086.1, read on the forward strand.
TGTGCCGTGGGCCCGCGAGGGCCGGCTCTCAGCGACGCGCGGTGAAGATCTCGACCTTGCCGGTGGAGCCGATGGCGCTCGACGCCGCCCAGGACACGAGGCTCACGATCAACGCTGCGCCGACCGCGGTCCAGAACCCGCTGATGTGGAAGCCCGGCACCAGCCACGCCACCAGCGCCACCATGCCGGCGTTCAGCACCAGCAGGAACAGGCCGAGCGTGAGGATGGTGAGCGGCAGCGTCAGGATGAACGCGAGCGGCCGTATCACGGCGTTCACCACCCCGAGGAGCAACGCCGCGACGACGAGCTGCGAGGTCGAGTCGAAGCGCAGGCCCTGCATGATCTCGCTGGCGACCCACAGGCCCAGTCCGGAGATCGCCGCGCGCAGCAGGAATCCAATCATTCAGGGTGCTCCCGTCGGGCGCCGACCGGCGCTCATTGACGCCGCATCGATGGTAATGGAATCTGCCCCGTCCCGCACACGCCCACAGGAATCCACATGGAAATCGTCGCCATCGTCATCGTGATCGCCCTGCTCGAGTACATCGTATTCGGCATGCTGGTCGGGCGGGCGCGCGGTCTGTACGGCGTCAAGGCGCCGGTCGTCGCGGGTCACGAGGTCTTCGAGCGGTATTTCCGCGTGCACCAGAACACGATGGAGACGCTGGTCGCCTTCGTGCCCGCGATCTGGCTCTTCGGCCTCTACGTCAGCCCGCGCTGGGCGGCCGCACTCGGCCTCGTCTACGTCGTCGGGCGCGTCCTGTACCTGCTGAGCTACGTGAAAGACCCCGCGAAGCGCGAGATCGGTTTCGCGCTGAGCGTGCTGCCGATTCTCGTGATGCTCGTCGGGGCATTGTGGGGGGCGGTGAAAGCGATCGCCTGAAGAGTTCACGCACCCGGCGCGGTGCGCTGCAGGCGGCGCTCGACCTCGCTGCGGATCGCGGCACCTTCGAGCAACTCGACCAGCGCGAGCCCGAAGTCCATCGCCGTGCCCGCGCCGCGCGAGGTCACGACCTTGCCGTCGATCACGACTGCGTCCTGTCTCAGGCGGATGCCGGGCGCCGACCCGGCATCGAGAAACCCCGGGAAACTCGTCGCAGCACGCCCATCGAGGAGCCCCGCCTGGGCGAGCACCGACGGAGCGGCACAGATCGCCGCCGTGTAACGATCCGCCGCCGCGAACCGATGCAGCAGCGCGGTCACGCGTGCGTCCTTCTTCAGGTGATCCGCGCCAGGCATGCCACCCGGCAGCGCGATCATGTCGAAGTCGAGCGCGCGGGCCGCATCGAGCGTCATGTCCGCCCGCAGCGCGATGCCGTGCGAGCCGGTCACCAGGAGCGCATCGAGTGCCGCCGTGCGCACCTCGACGCCGGCGCGACGCAGGATATCGACGATCGTGACGGCTTCGATTTCCTCGAAGCCTTCGGCCAGGGGAACGAGTACGCGCGTCATGGGGCCTCCGCCCCGGGAGGGGTGTCAGTCCTGTCCGGCGAGCGCGACCTGTGTCCCGAGGCTGCGGTCGCGCAGGTACTGCAGCGCCGACTGCACTGCCCGATCGTCGGGGACCTTCTCCTGCGCGGGCGTCCCCGCGGCGGAACTGGCCGCTGCAATTGCGACGTCGGGCTCGAGTCCGCGCTCGTGAATCGAGGCGCCCGAGGGCGTGAAGTAGCGCGAGGTCGTGAGCTTGAGCGCCTGGCCATCGGTGAGCGGCATCACGGTCTGCACCGAGCCCTTGCCGAAGGTCCGTTCACCCATGAGCGTGGCGCGGCCGTGATCGCGCAGGGCGCCCGCGACGATCTCGGCCCCCGAGGCAGATCCGCGATCCACCAGCACGACGAGCGGCGCGCCGTGCAGGAGATCCCCGGCCGTCGCGTCCATTTCGAAGCGCGATTCGGCGGTGCGGCCGTCGGCCCGCACGATGATGCCTGCATCGAGAAACTCGTCGGCCACGCCGACCGCTGACTCGAGCACCCCTCCCGGATTGCCGCGCAGGTCGAGCACCAGGCCGCGCAGGCGAGTGCCGCCCGGCTGCAGATCCGCGAGGACCTGCTCGACATCGTGCGGAGTCGAGTCGTTGAAATGCGTGATGCGGACGTAGCCGTAGCGGCCCGGCAGGACTTCCGCGCGCACCGTGCGCACGTGGACCTCGGTGCGCTCGAGTTCGAACTGCAGCGGCGCGGGTTCGCCTGGACGCGAGACCTCGAGACGCACCCGCGTGCCGGCCGCACCGCGCATGCGCGCGATCGCTTCGTCGAGCCGGCCGGGCCGCACGGGCTGGCCGTCGATCCCGTCGAGCACGTCGCGCGAACGCACGCCCGCGAGCGCCGCCGGGGATCCGTCGATGGGCGCCACCACGACGATACGGCCGTCCTGTGCCGCCACTTCGATGCCGACGCCGGAGTAGCTGCCCGCGGTGCTGACGCGCATTTCGTCGTACTCGGCGGCATCGAGGAAGGCCGAGTGCGGGTCGAGGCCCCCGACCATGCCGGCGACCGCGCCGCTCTCGAGTTGCTCGTCAGTGATGACATCGACGTACTCGCGGCGCACGCGCTCGGCGACGACGTCGAGCAAGCGGTGACGCGGAACGGCCGCGACGGCCTGCGGT
>JAGOXN010000087.1 GCA_018059685.1 Steroidobacteraceae bacterium
GGAGACGACCAGCGCAGATCACGACAAGCGCGGCCTGCCGCCATTCTGGGCCGTGAAGATGGCGGACAGGACCGGGGCGGAATCGAAGGAGCCCAGCGAGCCGCACGCAGAGCCCGGGCGTGGCTGGTTGGAACGGGGTCGCGCCGGGGTGAGTGACGGCGTCGAGGTCGTGAGCGAGCTCGGCACGGCGTTCGGCCGGGTGATCGAATCGTTCCGGCATCCGACCGACGGCGGGCTCGCGCCGATCTACCGTGCACCCGACTGCGTCCTCAACGGCAGGCTCACCGCACGGCGCGAGCTCGGCGTCACGCGACTCGCGCTGGCCCGCCTCAAGCAGCTCGCCAGGGCCCAGGACGCGACGATCAACGACGTGGTGATGGCAATCTGTGCCGGTGCGCTCCGACGCTATCTGCTCGGGCGGGACGCGCTGCCGGAGCAGGCGCTGGTCGCCAACATGGTGGTCGCCGTGGCGCGCGCGAGCGGCAAGACGGGCGGCAATGCCATTGCATCCGCGCAGGTATCGCTGGCCACGCACCTCGCGGATCCCATCCGGCGATTCGAGGCCGTGCGTTCATCGAGCCAGCACGCCAAGGAACTGATCCACGGCATGTCGTCGCCGGCGGCCCTCAACGTCTACATGGGCCTGGTCGGCCTGCCATTCATGCTGTTCACGATTCTCGGCAGGGCCGAGCGGTCGCACGCGCAGAACGTCGTCATCTCGAACGTCGTGGGCTTGCGCGAGAAGCGCTATTCGAACGGAGCCCTCATCGAGGCGGATTACCCGATGTCGCTGCTCGCGCCGGGCGAGGCGATGAACATCACGGTGATCAGCCGCCGCAACATGCTCGACGTCGCCGTGCTCGTCTGCCCCGATCTGGCTCCGGACCCGCACGGTGTCGGCGCAGCCATCGGTGAGTCACTGGATGAACTCGAACGGGCTCTCGGCAGGAAGCGGCGGCCCGTCGCCGCCGCGCAGCGGTCCACCCGGCGGCGCCCGCAGCGGCGCGCCACCGCACGGCGTCGGTCGTCTGAACGGGGGGGTTGATGCCGGACATGATCCGTGTGAACCTGCGAGAAACGGATTGTCGACCTGGCGACGCCTGCCAGTCGCATTAGAGCTGGCCGGAGTCGGCAGCAGAACCGACCCACTTGGGAGAAGCCGAGTCGATGCTCAAGCTCAGCACGCAGGACGCCTTGTTCCTGACCCTGGAAAGCCCCGAGGCGCCGATGCACATCGGGGCCTTGATCACGTGCCGGCTGCCGAAGGGGGCCCGAGGCAACTTCATGCAGGAGTTGCACGCGCGCCTCGCGCGCAGCACGGCCGAGACCGAGCCCTTCAACCTGCGACTGGTCGAGAAGAAGGGCTCCGGGAAGGATCGCCTGTCATGGGAGCGCGCCGACAAGGTCGATCTCGAATACCACCTGCGCCATGAGGCATTGCCGTGGCCCGGCGGCGAGCGCGAGCTGGGCCTCGCGGTCTCGCGCCTGCACTCCATCCCGCTCGAGCGTTCGCGCCCGCTGTGGGAATTCACGCTGATCGAGGGTCTGCAGCCGGCTCGCTTCGCGCTGTACCTCAAGGTTCACCATGCCCTCAGCGACGGCGTCGGAATGCTCGGCAGCATCACGGCCGGAATGGCCGGGTCCCCGCGGGGCGTGAGCCGGCCCCCGTGGGCGGCGCCGTCCGGCTCCAACAAAGAGAAGGCACCGGCCACGCAGTCGGCCGACGACGACTGGCAGCAGTTCTTCGCCGAGCTGCTCGGCGGCATCGTCCGGCCGGGGAGCCGGGCCCGGCGCACGCCGCTGATCCCGCGCGGCCCGCGCTGCCTGCTGAACGGCGATACCACGAGCCGGCGACGGGTCGCGACGCAGCAGATCAGCCTGGCGCGCGTCAAGGCGCTCGCCCGGGCAGCGGACGCCACCGTGAACGACGTCATTCTCGCGGTCTGCGCTGGCGCGCTGCGCGCCTACCTCAAGGAGTTCGACCGACTTCCGAAGGACGCGTTGCTCGCCAGCGTACCCGTGGCGCTGCCGCGTAGCGACGACGCCGCAATAGGTAACGCAGTCGCGAGCATTCACACGGCGATTGCGACCAACCTGCGCGAGCCGCGCCGGCGGTTGCTGGCCATTCGCGACGCGATGCGCGGTGCCAAGGAGGAGTTCCGGATCATGCCGGTGTCGCTGCACCGGGTGATCAACTCGCTCGGCATGCAGGCGATGATGATGGTCCCGAAACGGCGCAACACTGACCCCGAGCGTGCGGCGTTCACGAACCTCACGATCTCGAACGTGCCGGGCCCGGTGCAGAGACTGTATTTCGCCGGCGGCGAGATCGACGGCATGTACCCCCTGTCGCTGCTCACCGGGGACCATCGCCTCAACATCACCGTGCTGAGCTATCGCGAGCAGTTGCATTTCGGGCTGGTTGCCTGCCCCGACACGCTGCCGAGCGTGCAGTATCTCGCCGTGCAGCTGCCGGCGGCGTTGCGCGAGCTGGAGGTGTCGATGGCACGCGCGCGGAGCAAACGGCGCGGCGCGCAGGCCCGACAGCGTTCCAAGGTCTCGTAACAGGAAGTCACAGTCATGGCGTTCGATCGTCTGCCCCCGCAGGATGAATACTTCCTCGACAGCGACACCGTCACGGCGCCGACCCACATCGGCGGGCTCGAGATCTACAAGTTGCCCGCCGGGGAGGGGCGCGACTACATACAGAAGCTGTACGCCCACCTGCGCAAGGCTCCCGTGCGGGCGGAGCCGTTCAACTACATGCTGAGGACGGGCGAGCCCGAGGCGGAGGGGGGCAAGTCCCTGCTCGGTCGGCTGCGGGGCGCGGCCCGCTCGCGGAAATCCAGGAACGTGCGGGGGTGGGTCAAGCTCGACAAGATCAACGTCGACGAGCATATCTACCTGCACGCATTGCCGCGCCCGGGCGGGCAGCGCGAACTCGGCGAACTCGTAGCGCGCCTGCACATGAACCGGCTCGATCGCAGCCGACCACTGTGGGAGGTGCATCTGATCGAGGGCCTGGAGGATCGCGGCTTCGCGATCTATACCAAGCTCCATCACTCCCAGTTCGACGGCAAGCGCGGCGTGGAACTGAGCATGTACATTCGCTCGACCGATCCCGCCAGGCGTGGCATGCCACCGATGTGGGCCGTCGACCTGGCCAAGGTCGCCCGCAAGGCCGACGCAAAGCCGCGGGCCAGGGCGGAACCACCGGGCCGGCTCAAGACGCTCGCCACCTGGGGCTCTGCGCTGCAGAAGTTCGGCACGCTGAGCACGACCAAGTCCGAGAAGGGTGTGATCGCCCCGTACTCGGCGCCCAGTTCCATCCTGAACGGCCCGCTGACGCCGCGCCGCCGGCTCGGCACGGTGTCGCTGCGGATCGATCGCATGAAGGCCATCGGTGCGGCGGTGCCCGGGAGCGCCACGGTCAACGAGGTCCTGCTGGCCGTCTGCGGCGGTGCGTTGCGCCGTTACCTGAAAGAGCAGAAGGCCCTGCCGAAGGCTCCCCTGATCGCAGCCTGCCCGGTGGCCCAGGCACGCAAGGACGACAAGGCGAGTGGCAACGCCGTGGGTCAGATCCTCGTTTCGCTGGGCACGCAGGTGGCGGACCCGAAGCGGCGACTGCTCGCGGTGGTCGCCTCGAGCCGCGCAAACAAGGGCTTGATGACCGAACTCGACCAGGACACCTATACGAACTACACGCGGCTGTCGATGGTGCCGCAGGTTCTTGCGGCAAAGACGAACTTCGCGCACAAGGTGCTCAACGCCAACCTCGTGATCTCCAACGTCCCCGGCCCAAGGGATACGCAGTATGTGAACGGCGCGCGGCTCGTGGCGATGTACGCGACTTCCCTGCTGCTGGCGGGACAGGCGCTCAACATCACCGCCAGCAATTTCGGCGAGAACCTGGACATTGGCATCCTCGCCTGTCCCGACCTCTGTCCGAGCCCGCAGCACATCGCTGTCTACATGGGCGAGGAGCTCGAGGTCCTCGAGCGCGCTATGGGCGTCGCGCGACCAACGACCCGGATTCGACGCAAACCGAAGAGCAAGGCGAAGGGAGGCGCCGAGAGCAGCGCCGGGAGCAAGGCGACGCACAGCGCCGAGAAACGACCGGCACGCGCCGTCCGACGGCGAGCCAAAGCAGCGCCCCGCAAGAAGCAGGCATGAAGGGACGAGTCCGGGCTCAGCGAGTGGCGGCTGCGCGGGGAGGCCCGGGCGCGTGACGCCGCGCAAGCCCGGCGCGAAGCGGGGCGCGAACCGGACCCGCGAACGCATCCTGGGTGTGGCACTGACCCTGTTCAATGAACGCGGGGCTCCGCAGGTCACGACCAATCACATCGCCGATGCCGCGGGGATCAGTCCGGGCAATCTCTACTACCATTTCCGCCACAAGGAAGACATCGTCATGGCGCTGTTCGGGCGCTACCAGGACGCCGTGGCCGAAGTCGCGGGCGACGGTGCCGGCTACGAGCAGGCCGTCGACGACCTGTGGCTGCTGGTGCACCTGTCGTTCGAGGTGATTCAGGATTACCAGTTCATCCACCGCGACCTGAGCGATCTCTGCTGGGCGTATCCCGCGCTGCGCCGGCGTTTCCTGCGCGGCCTCGATGCGGGGGTTTCCCGCCTGAGTGACTATTGCCGGGCGCTCGCCGCGGCCGGGTCGCTTGATGCGACACCGGCGGAGGCCCACGCCCTGGCGACGAACGTCGCCCTGGTGACGACCTACTGGTTGAACCTGCGGTCCCTGCGTCGCCAGGTCGGCGCCGGACAGGCCTTGATTGACGACGATTCGGTCTCTCAGGGGGTCTTCCAGGTCATGTCCCTGATCACCCCCTACCTGCGAGGCGAGAAACAGGAGGAGTTCCGGCGCGTAGCCACCCGCTACCTGCCGGATGGGGGCCAAGGGATGTTGAGTTGAATGCTCTACATCCGGCCCATATCGTGAAGGTAGACGGACACCGCAACGCGACCACAGGAGCTGCCATGTCGAAGTCCCGGACGAAGAATCAACTCGGCGACTGGGTATCGCGCGTCAAGGGGTCGTCCCATGACGTCGTCCTCGCCGGACTCGCGTCCCTCTCGAGGACCTACCGCGGCGACGAGGTACGCGGCGAGGCCGATTTCGATACCCTCGTGTCCGAGGGACGCCGTCTCGAGCCGGAGGTACGCGAGGCGGCTCGCAAGGTCTGGCGCGACTGGGTGGGTAAGGCGGATGGTGACAAGCCCGCGCAGCCACTGACGAGGCTCCAGGGCGTGTTCGACGAGCGGGTCATGTCGGTACTGGCCCGCCTCGGCGTACCGTCGGGAGAGGATGTCGCCGACCTGCGCGCCAAGGTCGATGGCCTGCTCGAGCGCGAGGCCCGCGCGAGCGGATCGAGGCCGAAGACTACGCCGGCAGGGAAACCGCACCGCCCGCGTGCAGTCCCGCAACGACGGCGGGCTGCGAAGCGCCGGGCCGTTGGGCCGGTGAGTGGGCGCGGCGCCGCCCGCGGCTGATCACGGCAGGCCAGGCAGGAGCCATCATGGCCACCCTACGAGCACACAGCGAGCAGAACATGGCGCGCGGGGCGCGCCAGTTGCGCAGCCGCCGTCTCGAGGCGGCGGAGGCCGCGGCGAAGTTGCCGGACATCCTGCGGGCCCTGATCGAAGAACACATCTACCAGATGCGGGTGGTCAGGATGCTGGAGCGGCAGGTCGCGCTGCTGAACCAGCGGCAGCAGCCCGATTACGAGGTCATGCATGGCGTGATGCGCTACATGACCGGTTACCCCGACCGGTTTCACCACCCGAAGGAGGACCTCGTCTTCCGCAAGGTCGTACAGCGCGATCCGTCGTCGCGGCCGCAGGTGAAGCAGTTGCTCCGAGAGCATGAGCAGGTCATTGCGCATGGCGCCGAGCTGATGACGCTGATCGAGCGTTGCCGCGCCGACTCAGGGACCGCGGACACCGACGCGCTGCGCAAGAGCGCCCATTCCTATATCGGTCATCTCAGGCGGCACATGGACGTCGAGGAACTGCACTTCTTCCCGCATGCCCAGCGGGTGCTGCGAGCCAGCGACTGGGCGGATGTCGACGCGCGCATGCAGCCGATCCTCGATCCCGTGTTCGGCGAATCGGTCGCGCCGGAGTTCCGCAGGCTGCGCGCGCAGGAGGTTCGCAAGCCCGATTCCGTCGCCAGGCGGGCCGCGCGTCGCAGATGGGTCCGGGCCGTCGCGGCGGTCGAAGCCGTCAGTGCACTGGTAGCAGGGGCCACGCTGTCTGGCCTGAAGCTGTCCCGGCACAATCGCGAGGCGCTCGGTACCAATGCGGCGATCCTGCGCGACCTGCTCGGCACGCAGCCGTCCGGCGCACGCGCCGGCTTGATACGGGAGGCATGGGTACGCAATGCCGGGATGGCCAGGGATATCAGGCGGCAGCTGAGCGACGTCTGGTCCGAGGCATTTGCGGCGGCCTGGCAGGCCTGCAGGGTCGCTGGGACGCCCGAGGCGAAAGCATCCGAGGCGATGGACAGGCTGCGACGGATCTTCGAGCGACCCTCGGTCGAAAATACGTCGCCGGCAAGGTGAGGGCGCAATGGCGAGCTGGCAGGCAAGAGTCCTGAACCTGGTGCTGCACTTCACGATCAAGCGAATGATGACGAGCAGTTCGCTCGAGGAGACGCGGCGCTTCATTGCATCGAAGGGCAGGCAGAGGCTGCCGCCTGGAGTGAAGATGGCCCCGGTGGCGGCACACGCCTTCCGCGGCGAATGGATCCGGACGCCGGAGTCGAGCGATGCGCTGACCCTGCTCTACCTGCCGGGAGGCGGCTTCATGCTGCCGGCGTCGGGCCAGGTATCGCTCATGGTATCGCGCATCTGTCAGGTCGCCGGGTCGCGGGCACTCCTGGTGCATTACCGGCTGGCCCCCGAGCACCCGTTCCCGGCCGGGCTCGAGGACTGCCTGGCGGCATATCGCCATCTTCTGGACCTGGGCACGGATCCGAAGAGCATCGTGATTGCCGGCGACTCCGCCGGCGGCGGGCTGACGTTGTCGACACTGATGGCGCTCAGGGACGACGGGGACCCGTTACCGGCCGGCGCGGTCGTCATCTCGCCGTTCACGGACTTCAGTTTCGGCGGCGAATCGCGCTTCTCCAACGCGCGACGCGACCCGTTGCTGTCGGCGAAGAGCATGAAGATGATGAACGCGCTCTATCTCGACGACGCGCTGCACGACAACCCGCTGGTCTCGCCGGTGTTCGGTGACTTCCAGGGCCTGCCGCCGATTCTCGCGCACGTGGGCAGCACCGAGGTGCTGCTCGACGACACGCGTCGCGTGGGGGAGCGCGCCGTCGCGCAGGGCGTGGACTTCCGGGTCGAGGTCTGGGATCAGATGCCGCATGTCTGGCACATGGCCGCATTCCTGCCCGAGTCGAAGACCGCGATTGCCGGGATCGGCGCATTCATGCGCGAATGCACGCAGGCTGCGGCGGCCGCGGACAGGCGCAGGACGCGTGCGGGCGGGCGCGGCCGGAGCAAGGCCCGTTCCGTGCCGAAATCCAGGTCCGCCACGCGGGTCGCAGCGGACGGTTCGCGGCGTCGGTCGGCCTGACCCGCCGAAGGTGCTCGGCGTTGGCGGCGGCGTGGAGGCCCCGGGCTGGGTTTGACCCCGCGATTCGCCCGGACTCAGATCAGGCGACCGGCGTTGTGCCCGTCCAGTACTGCGCCCAGGATCAGGCCTGTGTCGCGGCAGTCGCCGATGCGTTGCACGGGCACGCCGCTCGTGGCCAGGGTTTGTGCCACGCTGTCGTCCGGCTGGGTGCCGAGGGCCAGGATGACCGAGTCAGCCTCGGTACGCTGCTCGGCGCCTTGCGCGTCGGTCCACAGTACGGCGTCTTTGCCGATCGACCTGACGCTGGCCTGGCGATGCAGGCGGCCGTGACTCTCGACCGTGTCGAGGACACGCCAGCGCCGAACGATCGACAGCTCGCGCCCCGGCTTGTCGGTAGGCTCGAGCACGGTCACCTCGCGGTCGCGCGCCAGCAGGAACTCCGCGAGCTCGAGGCCCACGAGGCCGCCACCGACGATGACCACGCGCCGGCCGAGCGGCATCCACAGTTTCGACAGGCCTTGCACGGCCCGTGCGCTGCTGGTGACTTTCAGGATGCCGCCTGCCTTGAACATGGCGCGCTGGGTGAGCGTGAGCTTGCTTGCCGCAATCTCATCGGCCCGGTCGTTGGTCATGAGGCGCTTGAGCTCGTCGCCGCTCCAGACGTGTGACAGCTCTGCGCCCGGAATTGGCGGGGCGGTGCGACGCATTCCGGTCGCGACGATGACGGCGTCGGGCTCGAGTTCGGCGACCAGCGCGGCGGTCGCCTCGGTGGACAGCCGAACGTCGATGGGCAGCGCGCGTACCTGCGCCACGAGGCTGTCGAGCAACTCGCCGTTGGGTGGGTAGGCGAGTCCGGCGAAGAACAGGGTTCCGCCGAGGCGGTCGCTGCGCTCGACGAGCGTCACACGGTGGCCGCGCAGCGCGGCGACGCGTGCCGCCTCGAGACCCGCCGGTCCGCCACCGACCACGAGCACGTGACGCCGTTCCGGCGCCGTCTCGATCGGCCACTCGAACTCGTGGCCGGTCTGCGGATTGACGGTACAGCGGACGCGCTCGTTGACGAAGATCTGGCTGACACAGACGTAGCAGTAGATGCACGGCCGGACCAGTTCGCGGCGCCCTTCCGCGAGCTTGCGCGGCAGGTCCGGATCGGCGAGCAGCTTGCGGCCCAGCAGGACGAAGTCGTAGCTGCCACGTCCGATGTCTTCATCCGCGACCTCGGGCTCGATGCGCCCGGCGGCCAGGACGGGCACGCCGACGGCCTTCCTGACCGCAGCCGCGTAACCGACCAGCGCGCCGGGCTCGTGAACCAGCGGCGCCTCGGTGAATGCGACTCCATCGGTGAGCGTCGCGTAGGCGGAAACGCTGATGGCCTGCGCGCCGGCCTGCTCGGCAAGCCGGGCAGTCGCGACGGCGTCGGCGATCGTGATGCCGCCCTTGGCGCGCAGTTCCTCGCCATCCAGCCGGACCCAGACCGGGTAGTCCGGGCCGACGCGACGCTTCACGGCCGCGATCGTCTCGAGCAACAACCGGGCACGGTTCTCGAGCGGGCCGCCGTATTCGTCCTCGCGCTTGTTGTAATACGGCGAGAGGAACCCTGCGAGGATGTAGGTGTGCGCGGCATGCACCTCCACCCCGTCGAATCCCGCCGCCTGCGCGCGCGCGGCCGCTGCGGCAAACCACTCGATCATCTGCTCGATGTCGCCCTTGTCCATCACGCGCAGCTGGGGCTTGCTCTTGCCCATCCCGCCGACGAAGTTCGCCAGTTCTTCGTTCGTGAAGGCGCTCATCATCGTGGTCTTCAGGAACGGCGGCGGCGAGGGTACCCACATCGGGCGTCCCTCGGCGAGATCGCGCGTGGCAGTCTTGCCCGCGTGTTGCAGCTGGATGGCGATGCGGGCGCCGTGCCGGTGCGTGCGCTCGGCGA
>JAGOXN010000402.1 GCA_018059685.1 Steroidobacteraceae bacterium
AGCCCACTCTCCATGCCGCCGCTGGCGTGGATGACGAGCGTCACGGCGAGCGCATCCACGCCGAGCTGGAGGAGCGCCAGCCACTCGGGCGGCAACCAGCGGCGCTGGACCGCCTGCATCGAGACCAGGCCGAAGGCGAAGTACGCGACGCACACACCGAGGAAGAGCCCGGGCTTCAGGGTGCCGACGCTGCGGGTGGGCGCGTCGAAGAAGAACACCAGCAGCAGCACCATCGGCACCAGCAGCCGGAAGAGGTTCAGGAGCCCGATGACGCGCCAGGGCAGGTCGGTGCCGTCGGCGTCGGCCGGCCGGAAAGTGGTAGTCGGGGTCATTTGCGGCAGTTTCTCGCCTCGAAGAGATTGCTTCAACCGGTCAGCGTTCGCCGCCGTATACGGTCACGCTCGCTGGCCGACGCGCTGAAAGGGTAGACTACGCGGCCTTGTCCCTGACCGCGGGCCGTCCACCGATGAACCTCCACGAATACCAGTCCAAGATGCTCTTCGCGCGTTACGGCATCCCGGTGCCGGCCGGCCACGTCGCTTCGACGCTGGACGAGGCCGTGGACGCGGCGCGTCGCCTGGGCGGCAACCTGTGGGTCGTCAAGGCCCAGGTGCACGCGGGAGGTCGCGGCAAGGCGGGCGGCGTGAAGCTCGCGCGGTCCATCGAGGACGTCGCCGCCGCCACGGCGGGCATGCTCGGCAAGCGCCTCGCGACCAAGCAGACCGGCGCCGAGGGGCTGCCGATCAACCAGGTCTACGTCGAGAGCGGATCGAAGATCGAGCGCGAGCTCTACCTGAGCCTGCTGCTCAACCGCGATACGGGCCGCATCGCGTTCGTGGCGTCAGCCGCAGGCGGCATGGACATCGAGGAGGTCGCGGCGAAGACTCCGGAGAAGATCGTCCGCGTGGAGATCCACCCGGCGACCGGCCTGCACGGCTCGCATTGCCGCGCGCTCGCCTATGGCCTCGGCCTCAAGGGCCCGCAGGTCATCGAGTTCGAGGGCATTGCACGCGCGCTCTACAAGCTCTACCTCGAGTGCGACGCGAGCCTGGTCGAGGTCAATCCCCTGATCGTGACGGGCGACGGCCACGTGGTCGCGCTCGATGCGAAGATCAACATCGAGGACAACGCGCTCTTCCGCCAGAAGGACCTCGTCGCCTGGCGCGACCCGTCGCAGGAAGACGAGATGGAGCGGGTCGCGGCCGAGGCGGACTTGAACTACGTCTCGCTCGACGGCGACATCGCCTGCATGGTGAACGGCGCAGGCCTCGCCATGGCCACCATGGACCTGATCAAGCTGCATGGCGGCGCGCCGGCCAACTTCCTCGACGTCGGCGGCGGCGCGACGCGCGAGCGCGTGACGACGGCCTTCAAGCTGATTCTGCAGAACGCGAAGGTGAAGGCCATCCTGGTGAACATCTTCGGCGGCATCGTCCGCTGCGACATGATCGCCGAGGGGGTGATCGGCGCCGCGCGCGATCTCGGGCTGCACCTGCCGGTCGTGGTGCGCATCGAGGGCACCAACGCGCCGCTCGGACGCAAGATGCTGGAGGAGAGCGGCCTCGAGCTGATCGCCGCCGCCGATCTCACCGATGCGGCGAAGAAAGTCGTCGCGGCCGCGAGGAAGTAACCATGTCGATCCTGGTCAACAAGAACACGCGGGTCCTCTGCCAGGGGTTCACCGGCAAGCAGGGCACGTTCCATTCGCAGCAGTGCCTGGACTACGGGACGAAGCTCGTCGGTGGCGTCACCCCGGGCCGTGGCGGCGAGAAGCACCTGGGCCTCCCGGTGTTCGACACGGTCCGCGAGGCCGTCGCGAGGACGGAAGCCAACGCGACCATGATCTACGTCCCCGCGGCATTCGCGGCGGACGCGATCATCGAGGCCGCCGACGCGGGCGTCGGCCTGATCGTGTGCATCACCGAGGGCATCCCGGTGAACGACATGGTGAAGGTCAAGGCGGCACTGCGCGATTCGAAGTCGCGGCTCGTGGGCCCGAACTGCCCGGGCGTGATCACGCCGGACGAGTGCAAGATCGGCATCATGCCGGGTTTCATCCACAAGAAAGGACACATCGGCATCGTCTCGCGCTCCGGCACGCTCACCTACGAGGCGGTGTTCCAGACGACCAACAACGGCCTCGGCCAGAGCACCTGCGTCGGCATCGGCGGCGACCCGGTGCGCGGCATGAACTTCATCGACGTGCTCGAGCTCTTCGAGCAGGACCCGCGGACCGAAGGCATCATCATGGTCGGCGAGATCGGCGGCAGCGACGAGGAGGCCGGCGCCGAGTACATCCGCAAGCATGTCTCGAAGCCCGTGGTGGCCTACATCGCAGGTGTCACGGCTCCGCCGGGCAAGCGCATGGGTCACGCGGGTGCCGTGATCTCGGGCGGCAAGGGCACGGCGGCGGACAAGTTCGCGGCGCTCGAGGCCGCGCGCGTCACGACGGTGCGCTCACCCGCGGAACTGGGCTCCGCGATCGCGAAGCGGCTCGGGGGCTCGCGACCGAAGGCGGCGTCGAAGGCCGGTGCGAAGGCGAAGTCGGGTGGGAAGGCGATACCGGCTGGCAAGGCAAAATCGGCGGTCGCTGCGAAGGGCCGGCCGGCGCGCAAGGTGGCGCGCCCGGCGCGCGCGCCGACCCGTCGCAAGGCGGCGACGCGCCCGGCTGCCAGTGGGTCGTCGCGGGTCGCCACGGCGCGCAAGGCCGTTCGCAAAGCCGTCCGCAAGGTCGTCCGACGAGTGAAGCGGCGTCGCTGATCCGTCCACCGGCAAGCGGCACGCGTGAAATGGGCCTTCGGGCCCATTTCTGTCTGGACACGGCAAATTCCGGCGTGTCCCAGCGGCGATGCCTCGCGCCACACTCCCGAACAGGCCC
>JAGOXN010000403.1 GCA_018059685.1 Steroidobacteraceae bacterium
GACGGGCCCGAAGTGCGTCTGGAAGACCCGCGTCGGCCGGTAGGACATGAGCCGGTCGATCGTGGCGTGGAAGGCGTCGGGGTCGAACTGCACCGGGGTCGTGGTCGGCAGCATGAACGGGCCTGCAGCCGTGTCGAGGTCGCGGTAGCAGATCCCGAAGTTGTCGCCGCTGTAGACCTCGCGGTGGTCGAGGTCGATCGGGCAATGATGGTGTTTCGCGTGTCCCGGTGCATCGATGAATTCGAAGGTGCGCCGACCGAGCTCGAGGCGCGTGCCGTCCTCGGTCACCACGACGCGCCCGGCGGGAATCGGCAGGACCTCCCCGTACAAGGCGCGGTAGCGTTCCTCCCCGTAGACCTGGATCGACCCGGCGATGAGCCTGGCCGGATCGATCATGTGCGGTGCACCGCGCGGGTGCAGGACCGCCTTGGCGTTCGGCAGCGCCTCGATCAGCTGCCCCGCGGCGCCGGCGTGGTCGAGGTGGACGTGCGTGAGGAACACGTAGTCGACCTGTTCGCGGGCGAGCCTGAGCTCATCGAGCGCAGCGAGCAGGCGCGGGGCGGCCGGTGCGGGGCCGGTGTCAATGAAGGCCGCGCGGTCGCCATCCACGACGATGTGACTCGCGGCGAGTCCGGGCCGGACGTACAGCGTGTCGACGAGGTACACGCCGCCGCCCTGCGGTTGGGCGAGCCTCGCGGTCGTGGACGGCGCGGCGTTCGGTGTCATCCTGGGTGGACGGGGCGCACGATCGTGACCCGCGAAGCGTGCAACTCATCGACGCCGAAAACAAGAAGGCCGGGCTTGCCCGGCCTTCCGTTCGATCGTCCGGTGCCGGCTCAGCGTGCCTGGCACTTCCCGCCGTTGCGGATTTCGTCCGTCGAGCACAATCCGGGCCGCTGGCTCGCGTAGTACTCCGCCAGCTCCGCGATGTCCTGGTCGCTCAGGGTCGCCGCCATGCCGCCCATCACGGCATTCCGGCGCTGGCCGCTGCGGTAGCCCTTCAGGGAATTCGCCAGGTAGTCCGCATGCTGCCCCGCCAGGTTCGGGTATTCGGGCAGGATGCCGATGCCGTCATTGCCGTGGCAGGCGACGCAGGTCTGGCTGGCTTTCGGGGCCGCGCCGACGGGCTTCGCGCCCGGTTCGAGTTCCTTGCCGCTCAGGTAGGCCGCGATGTCCTGGATGTCCTGCTCGGAGAGTGTTGCCGCCTGCGCGTGCATCGTGGGGTGTGCCCGCTCCTGGCTCGCGTAGGCCTTGAGCGCCACGGCAAGATAGGCCGCGTGCTGACCACCGAGTCTCGGCACGTTGTACACCGGATAGGCGTTGCGGTAATTCGCGATGCCGTGGCAACCGTGGCAGGTGTAGGCAAGCTTCGCGCCCCGCGCCGCGTCGCCACCGACCGCGAGCCCCGGGGCCGCGAGTCCAGCGAGGGTCAGGCTCAGCACGAGCCGGGCCGATCTCGAGCTCATTTCAGACTCCATGAGGGACGCCGGCCTCTCCCCAAGGCCGAAGGCGGGGCATGTTAATCAAAAGGGCTACGGGAGTCGAATGGCGGGCGGGCACGGACGCCGCGCACGGCGGTCTATACACTCCGTGCGTTTTGCGCCCGTTCCTGACCGAAGGAGTGCCCACATGTGGATTCGTCTTGCCCGGGCGCCGCTTGCGCTCGCCGTCGTCCTGCTTCCCGTGGCCCTGGCATTCGCCGACGAGGCTCGACCGCGGACCGTCAGCGTGACCGGTCAGGGTGAAGTCACCGCCGAACCCGACCTCGCCCACGTCGTGCTCGGCGTCGAGGCGCGACGGCCGGCATTGGCCGAGGCACGCACGGAAGTCGCCGCGGCGGTCGAACGTCTGCTCGCGCTCACGAAGTCCCTCGGCATCGACCCGCGGCTCGTCAACGCGACGCGCATGCAGGTGCAGCCGGAGTATCGCTGGAACGAGAAGGATCGCCAGCGGGTCCTCCTCGGTTACTTCGTGAGCCGCCAGGTACAGGTGGAGCTGCGGAACCTCGAGCAGCTCGGCACGCTGCTCGAGCGGGCGGTCGACGCAGGCGCCAACCAGGTGAGCGATCCGGTCCTGGATTCGACCCGACGCAAGGACCTCGAGCGCGATGCGATGACCCGTGCGGTGCAGGACGCGCGGCAGAACGCCGAGACCCTGGCGCGCGCGGCCGGCGTGAAGCTGGGCCCGGTCCGGGTCCTGAGTGCCGCCCCGGTCGGCCCGGTCATGCCGAGGTATCGCATGGCGATGGCCATGGCCGAGGCATCGATGCCTCCGGAGGAGACGTTCCAGCCGGGCGACATGAAGTTCTCGGCCAGCGTCAGCGCCGAGTACGATCTCACCGTTGGCCAGTGAGCCCAGCGGCACCAACTATGATTCAGGATGAATTGATAATGATCGTGTTCTGAGCTGAACACGCTCGAATTATGAAGCTTCCTTGAACTGATCCAGGGTGTCCGGTGCCTCGGTCTAGAGGGCGTCGGCCACGTCGGTCAGCAGCCCCTTGTCCCTGGGACCGGTCGCGGCCGGGTAGCGACGCAATACGCGTCCGTCGCGCGCGATGAGGAATTTCTCGAAGTTCCACTCGATGTCCCCCGGGTGACCGTTGGCTGGGGAGGTGAGCCAGTCATACAGGGGGTGGCGCCCGGGCCCGTTCACCTCGATCTTCGTCGCCAGCGGAAAGCTGACTCCGTAACGCGTCGTGCAGAAGTCGCGGATCTCGGCGTCCGTGCCGGGTTCCTGCGCGCCGAACTGGTTGCAGGGAAAGCCCACGATCGTGAAGCCCTCGCCCGCGAGATCAGCATGCAGTCGCTCGAGCCCCGCATACTGGGGCGTGTAGCCACAACGGCTCGCGACGTTCACGGCAAGGACGACCCGGCG
>JAGOXN010000404.1 GCA_018059685.1 Steroidobacteraceae bacterium
CGCTGCCGAGCAGCAGGTTGTGTGCGTTCAGGTCGGCGTGGTGCACGCCGCGGGCGTGCAGCGCCGCGACACAGCCGCCGATGGACCTCCATCGCGCGGGATCGAGCGGACCCCGGGCCAGCGCCTGCGAGAGCGTCAGGCGCGCCGGGAGTTCCTCCGTGACGAGATCCGCGCGGTAGAAAAGTCCCGTGCGCACGTAGCGCGCCGCGACGGCGCGGGGCACCGGCAGCGACCACGCACGCAGCTGCCGGAGGAGCCGCCACTCGGCGAACGAGCGCGTGCGGTCCTCGCCGGTCCAGAGGTAGCGATCACCGAACAACCCTGCGACGAGACCGCCGCGACGGTAGTGGCGCAAGACCCAGTTCGATTCGGCGCGGCGCAGGTAGGCCACGGTTCCACGGCCGCCCACCGTCTCCTCGAGCATGCCGCGTGCACGCCACTGCTCGCGGTCGAACACTCCTTCACCCGGCTGGTCGATGCAGGAGGCATCGTATAGCATCGCGCCGCGCGCAGTCCGCACGAGGCTTTCCGGGCCGGCGCTCGCCGGTGTCGTCGCAGGTCGATTCACCGGCGGGATTGTTCACCATCGGACCGCCGCTGCCTACCGTCCCGGCCCATGACCACACC
This sequence comes from Steroidobacteraceae bacterium, assembly GCA_018059685.1. GTDB lineage: Bacteria > Pseudomonadota > Gammaproteobacteria > Steroidobacterales > Steroidobacteraceae > RPQJ01. The sequence continues at coordinate 628 of JAGOXN010000404.1, forward strand.
GCTGTTCCAGGCTCCACCCGAGCACGTCTGCGTCCTGCGCCTGTCCGCGCTGGGCGACGTCTGCCACGCGCTGCCCGTCGTGCGCACGCTGCAGGACGCCTGGCCCCGCTGTCGCATCACGTGGATCCTGGGCAGGCTCGAGCACAAGTTGCTCGGACACATCACAGGAATCGAATTCGTCACATTCGACAAGAAGGCGGGCGCCGCCGGGTATCGCGAGCTGCGGCGCCGGATGTCCGGCCGGCGCTACGACGCGCTGTTGCACATGCAGCTCGCCTTCCGCGCGAGTCTCGTCGCGGCGCTGGTGCCGGCGCGGATCAAGCTCGGGTTCGATCGCGCCCGGGCGCGCGAGCTGCAATGGCTCTTCACGACGCACCAGATCGAGCCACGGGCCCGCGAGCACGTGCAGGACAGCTTCTTCGGTTTCACGGAGCGCATGGGACTCGCGACCCGTCGGCTGTGCTGGGACATCCCGCTTCCTGCGGCGGCGCTGGAGTACGCGCGACGGGTCATTCCCGACGGCGAGCGCACGCTGGTGGTGAGTCCCTGCTCGAGCCACGCCCTGCGCAACTGGGGTCCGGAGCGCTACGCCACAGTCGCCGACCACGCAGCCTCGAGGCACGGCCTGCGTGTGCTCATCTGCGGCGGCCGCAGTGAACTCGAGCTCGAATACGGCGCGCGGATCGCCACGCTGATGCGCGAACCCTGTACCAACCTCGTCGGCAAGGACACGCTGCCCGAGCTGCTCGCGACCCTCGCGCGCACCACGGTCCTCCTTTCACCCGATTCCGGGCCGGCGCACATGGCGACGACGGTCGGCACCCCGGTCGTGGGGCTCTATGCCGCGACCAACCCGGCGCGCAGCGGCCCGTACTTCAGCCGTGGTTGGTGCGTGGACCGCTACGACGCCGCGGCGCGCAGGTTTCTCGACCGGCCCGCGGCCGAGCTGGCCTGGACCACCAAGATCGAGCGGCCGGGGGTCATGGACCTCGTCACGGTGGACGACGTGATCGAGCGACTCGACGCATTGCTCGCGGCCGGCGCGCCGCGGACCCCGACGGGCTGACGGGCCGCGCCGGCTCGGCGATAATGCGCGCCCCCGACCTACCGCGAGCACGAGCCGTGACGGCCGAACGCAGCGCCAAGCTCATCCAGCCGAATGCCCGGCATCACTACGAGGTGACGGCGGACGACCTGCCGCTCTCGTGCCCGATGCCGGGCATGTACCTGTGGAATTCGCACCCGCGTGTCTACCTGCCGGTCGGGGCGACCGGCTGGGCCATGTGCCCGTATTGCTCCGCCGAGTACACGCTGAAGAAATAGGCAGCCGGCTGCCACGGCACGCGGCGTCCGGCGGTCCAGCGGGTCGATGACCATTCGACCCAGGTGCTTCGATTGATCAGCCGCCGCCGCGGTAGTCGGCGTAGCTCTTCTCCTCCACCAGTGCCGAGCCGAGGCGCGTGTTGATGCGCCGCTTGATCGCCGCGCGCTCGTCGTTGGTCACGTAGACCGCGCGCGCGAGCTCGATGAACCGCGCGTCGAACGCAGCCGCCCGCTCCTTCTCGCGGATGTCGTCTTCGATGTCCCAGAGCCTGCCGTTCACCTCGCGCAGTGCCGCCCAGTCCGCGCTGACGTCCGTGGTGCCGTACGGCGAGGCGCGCCACGTGCCGGTCAGCAGCGAGAGCTCGGTCCGCACGTTGTGGAGCTTCGCGGCGTCGGTCATGCGCTGTGACTTGATCTCGAGGATCGTGATCTTGTCGATGAGCTCGCCCGGCGAGATGGGGACCAGGAGTTCGGGCATGACGGCCTCGGGGGTGGCGTGACGCTGCGATTATAGGTTCCAGAAAGGGGACATTCTCCTTTTCACCGTTGATTGGGGAAATGGGGACATTCTCCTTTTCGCCGTTGATTGCGCGAAAAGGAGAATGTCCCCATTTCCGCTCCCATTTCCCGCTCACCGCTCCATCGTCGCTCGCCAGATCGAGCTCACCGATTCGCGCGTGTCCGCGAACTCCGCGGCCGCAACGACGCTGCCTGCCGCTTCGAGCGACAGGTGATGCATGCGCTGCCGGTACAGGCGATACGCGCCCGTGAGCACGTCCACCGTCCCTTGCGGCACGAGGTCGGCCGATGCGAGGCTTTCGAGCTGGCGGATGTTGTCGGGAAAGGTCACGAGCTCGGGATGGCGCTCCGACCAGAGCAGCGTCCAGTACTGCGCCAGGAACTCGATGTCGGTG
>JAGOXN010000405.1 GCA_018059685.1 Steroidobacteraceae bacterium
CGCCTGAAGTCCTGGCCTTTCGGGGTCATCGAGCACACGTACACCGAGAAGGACACGATGCTCTACTCGCTTGGCATCGGGTTCGGCACGGAGCCACTCGACGAGCGGCAGCTCCGCTTCGTCTACGAGCAGGACCTTCAGGCGATGCCGACGCAGGTCGTGGTGCTGGGCTTTCCCGGCTTCTGGGCGCAGCACCCGGACTCCACCATCGACTGGGTGCGGCTCGTGCTCGGCGCGCACAGCCTGCGCATCCATCGGCCCCTGCAGGCGCGGAGTACGGTGGTCGCCCACAACGCGGTGACGCGCGTGATCGACAAGGGAGCCGGCAAGGGAGCTCTGGTGGTGACCGAGCGCCGCCTGCTGGAAAAAAGCTCCGGCGACCTGCTGGCGACGATCGAGCAGCTGTCATTCTGCCGCGGCGACGGCGGTTACAGTGCGCCGAGCGCGGCCTATCCGCGGGGGCAGCCGAGCGACCCACCACTGCCCGAGCCTCCGGTCGTGCCGGAAACCGCCCCGGAGATCATGTGTGACCTGGTGACGCGACCGGAGAGTGCCCTCCTCTATCGACTGTCTGCCGACCTGAACCCGCTGCATGCCGATCCGCGGATTGCAGGCGCCGCCGGTTTCCCGCGGCCGATCCTGCATGGTCTGGCGACCTATGGCATCGCATGCCACGCCATTCTCAAGACCTGTTGCGATTATCGGCCGGAGCGCCTGACGGCGTTCAGTGCACGATTCGTCTCCCCCGTTTACCCCGGCGAGACCATCCGCACGGAAATCTGGCGCGGCACGAACCATGCGTCGTTCCGCGCGCGCGTCGTCGAGCGCGACGTGATCGTGCTCGGCAACGGGCGAGCGGAATTCAGCTGATGCCGATGTCTGAACGAAGGAACGACCTGCACACCCTCCTGCATCCACGCTCGGTGGCGGTCGTCGGCGCCTCCGACAATCCGGACAAGGTGGGCGGGCGACCAGTGCGTCACTTGATCGCGCATGGCTTCGCCGGACGTCTCTATCCGGTCAACCCAGGCGGCACCCCGGTACAAGGCCTCGATTCCCATACGAATCTCGCTGAACTGCCGGAAGTGCCCGATGTCGCCCTCCTCTGCGTGCCGGCGGAGCGTGCAGGCGACGAGATCGAGACCTGCGCGAGGCTCGGAATCCGCAACGTGCTGCTGTTCTCCTCCGGCTTCGCCGAGGTGGGCGCGGCCGGCCGTGCGGCACAGGAGTCACTCGCTGCGACCTGCCGCGCCGCAGGCACCCGCCTGCTCGGTCCTAACATGCTGGGAGTGGCTAACTTCGCGAACGGTGCGGTGCTGTCGTTTGCCTCCGCATACCTCGACTGCCCGCATCTGGACGGACCGGTCGCCATCGTGTCGCAGAGTGGGGGCTTCGGCGCCGCTGCCTACGCGCTGCTGCGGAACAACGGCGTCGGTGTGCGTTACGTGTGCACCACCGGCAACCAGGCGGATCTCGAAGTCGCCGACTTCGTGACGGAGTTGACCCGGGACGAGTCGTTGCGAGTGATGCTGATCTATCTGGAAGAGGTCAAGCAGGCGCCGGCCTTGCGCTCCGCTCTGGAAGGGGCACGTCGTCGCGGCCTTGCCGTCATCGTCGTGCCGGGTGGTCTCTCGCCCGACGGCGCCCGCTCCGCCCGGCTGCACACCGGCTCGACGGGCTTCGGTGAGCTGAGCGGCGACGAGTTACTCGCAATGTTCCGGGACGCCGGATGCCGCGTCGCCTGGAGCCTGCCGCAGCAATGCGAGAGCGTGCCGCTCTATCTCGGTTCGCGCGATGTCCCCATCGCAGGCGGGATCGCGCTGATCAGCAATTCCGGCGCATCCTGTGTCCTTGCCGCGGACGCAGCCGCCGGGTTGCAGCTACCACTGGCGGTGCTTTCTTCGACGACACGGGCCGCGCTCGACACCACGCTGCCCGACTTCTCACTGAACCGAAATCCTCTCGACCTCACCGCCATGCTGCTCGCCGACCCTCGACTGCTCGGCCGGGTGATGAACGTCACGCTGGCCGACGCCGCAGTATCGGCGGCCGCTCTGGGCCTGGTGGCTATCGGGGGCCCGAGCTACGACCTGCCGCGCTTCGTGAGCGAGACCGCGGACGCGGTGCGAGTCAGCGGCAAGCCCTGTGTCGTCCATGCTCCGGATCCACGGGTACGCCAGGCTTTCGCCGGCGCCGGACTGGCGGTCTTCGCTTCGGAACGTGCGGCGCTCGAGGCCCTGCGTGACTGGCGCCAGCACCTCGCCGCCCTCGCTTCATCGGGTCGCGACGACGATGCCCATCCAGGCGAGTGACGCGGCCACGGCCTGCGTCGACGTCGCCGCGCACCTGCGTCCGGGCGACACCGTGGTCTGGGGACAGGCCGGCGCCGAACCGCTGACACTGATCGAGGCACTGCTTGCCCAGCGCCACCGCGCGGGCGGACGTTTCCGCGTGTTCCTCGGGATGCCTTCGGGCCGCGTACGCCTCGCCTCCGAGCACACCGACTGCATCGACCTGATCAGCTACTGCGGCACCGGCGCGAATCAGGCGCTGATCGGGAGCGGCAGCCTCGACATCCTGCCCTGTCACTATTCACAGTTTCCCGACCTGCTGTCGAGCGGACCGCTGCAGGCGGACGTACTGCTGCTGCAATTGGCACCGCCGGACGAGCGCGGTCGCTACAGCCTCGGCCTCGCTCACGAGTATCTCGTGCCCCTGCTCGACGGGGCACGAGTCGTGATCGCCGAAGTGAACGGCCAGGTCCCGTGGACCTACGGCGAACGGTTTCTCGCCGATGACGACCTGGACGTGATCGTGCGCACTGACCGGCCCCTGCCCGAACTCGGGCATGCGGCTCCCGG
>JAGOXN010000406.1 GCA_018059685.1 Steroidobacteraceae bacterium
GTATGGGGCATCTACCACGCACTGCTCGCCATCAGCGTCTCGGGCGCCGGCACACTGGACAAGGTGGCGGGTCCGGTGGGCGAAGCCCTCATCATGACGGCACTCGGCCTCGCGGTGGCCATCCCTGCGGTCCTGGCGTTCAACGCCTTCGCGCGTTACAACCGCGTGACGCTCGCGGAACTGGACGGTTTCGCGCACGACCTGTTTGCATTCATGTCCACGGGCAACCGCAGTGAGAGCCTGACACCCTCCGGCCGGCCCGACGCAGTGCGCGCGGTCGCGGGAGCGGGCTGATGGCCTTCGGCGGCCTCTCCGAAAACCGCAGCTCGCGGCCGGTCGCCGAGATCAACATGATCCCGCTGATCGACGTGATGCTGGTACTGCTCGTGATCTTCATGGTGACCGCACCGCTCCTCACTCACGCGGTCAAGGTCAACCTGCCCAAGGCCTCGAGCACCGTCGACGTGTCGCAGCGCGACAGCATCCATCTTTCGATCGACCGCGAGGGCCGGGTTTTCTGGAACGGCGAGGCGGTCGTCGAGTCGGACTGGCGCGCGCGCATGCGGCAGGCGGCCGATCGCGACCCGCAACCCGAGCTGCACATCAATGCCGACGGCGACATCGCCTACCGGCGCGTCATGGAGGTGATGTCCGATGCGGCGCGCGCGGGGCTGACACGCATCGGCTTCGTGAGTGATCCGCGGGAGACTCGTTAGGTCGGTCAGGACTGTCGAGCTGTCGCGCCGACAGGTGCGGGACACCGGATCGATCGGCAATGCAGCGAGGCCGCGCGACCGGTACCGGCGATGCTCAGCAGTGGTCGACCTGCCCCGGCTGTTGCTCAGGATGCCTGCGGCAGCTCGACCTCCACCCTGAATCCGCGCCCACCCGTGCCGGCGCCGAACCGCACGCTGCCCCGGTGCAGTTCCGCGACCCGTGCCACGATCGACAGGCCGAGCCCGCTGCCGACGGCGCGGGCTTGCGGACCGCGGAAGAAGCGCCGCCCCAGCTGCTCCATTGCCTCCCGCGGCACACCCGGGCCATCGTCCTCGACCGCCAGCACGGCGTGGACGCCACGCGCCGTCACGACGACGCGGACCTGCGCCGCCGGCCCGGCATGCTGGATCGCATTGTCGGCGAGGTTGCGGATCAGCGCTTCGAGCAGTGTGGAGTCGCCGCGCACTTCGACCGGCGCGGGCGCATCCAACGAGAGAGTCACTCCCTCCGCCAGCTCCTCGGACGCGACGTCGGCCAGCACCTGTTCGGCGAGTCTGTCGAGCCGGCAGAATGTACCGGCAGAAGGCGACGCAGCCTCGTCCGCGCGCGCCAGCACCAGCAGCTGCGTGACGAGGCGGCTCATGCGGTCGCAGGCCTGCAGCGATCGACGGAGCGCGGCGTTCCGTGCCGCCGGGTCGGCCGCCTCGAGCGCAACCTCCGTCTGTGCTCTCATCGCCGCCACGGGCGTGCGGAGTTCGTGCGCGGCATGCGAAGTGAAGCGGCGCTCCGAGTCCAGGGAATCGCGGACTCGCCGCAGGAGCTCGTCGAGGCGTCCGACGAGCCCGGCGAGCTCGACGGGCAGCAACTCGCCCTGCACGGGGCGCAGATCCATCGGACCGCGGCTCGCCAGCTCATCGCCCAGGCGGTTCAACGGGCGCAGCGCCCGGCCGACGACCCACCAGATCAGCAGCCCGAACAGCGGCAATGCCGCGGGCAGGGGCCACAGTGTTCGCGCAGCCAGTTGCCTCGCGATAGCCTCGCGCACCGAGTGGTCCTCGGCTACGTGGAACAACAAGTCGTGATCCGCGTCCCGCGCGGAGTAGACGCGCCAGCGGGTGCCTCCTGCCTGCGAGTCGCTGAATCCCGGAGCGTCGCCGGCGAGCGGTACCAGGGGTGCGTTCGCCGAGCGCAGCAGCAGCGCGCCGTCGTCCGCGCTGCGCACCTGGAATGCGACCGAGGTGCTGTACGGCGTGTCGAGATCATCGTCGTCGACCACGACTTCCTCGGGGTCCGGGTCATCGTCGAATTCGAGTTCGGTCCGGGACACGAGCATGCGCGTCGCCTGACGCAGATGGGCATCGAGCAGGACATCGATCTCGCGGTGCGTGTCGCGATACGTGATCAGCGCGATCGCGGACCAGGTGCCGGCCAGCGTCAGCAACAGCAGCCCGAGCAGCCGTCCGCGGATCGAGCCGGCGGGGCGCGGCTCACGCATCGCGCGGAATCACGTAGCCGACGCCCCGGACGGTCCGGATCAGCTCGGGCGACAGTTTGCGACGCAGGTGATGCACGTACACGTCGATGGCGTTGCTGTCGAGGCCGCGGTCCCATTCGTACAGCCGGGCCTCGAGTTGGCTTCGCGTCAGGACCCGGCCAGCCCGGGATGCCAGCGCATACAGCAGCGCGAACTCGCGCGCCTGCAGGTCCACCGGTGCCCCGCGGAACACGACCGTGCGCGCCGCCGGGTCGATGCTGAGAGAACCCAGCGTCAGCACGCCGCTTGCGACCCCCATCGCGCGACGGGTCACGGCGCGCAGGCGCGCCGCGAGTTCCGCCAGCGAGACGGGCTTTGCGACGTAATCGTCCGCGCCGAGGTCGAGCCCGCGCACGCGGTCCTCGACCGCGTCGCGGGCCGTGAGCACGACGACCGGCGTCCGGTTACCGCGGCCACGCAGGCGCCGCAGCAACTCGAGCCCGGCCAGCCGCGGGAGCCCGAGGTCGAGCACCACCGCCGCAAACTCCTCGCCTGCGAGGGCCGTCTCCGCGGCGACGCCGTCCGTTACCCAATCCACGACGAAGCCCGCGCCACGCAGCCCGACCTGCAGCGCGTCGCCCAGCAGCGTATCGTCCTCGACCAGCA
>JAGOXN010000088.1 GCA_018059685.1 Steroidobacteraceae bacterium
GGCCCGTGCCGCCGGTCTCTCCCGCAAGGCGTCGCGCGATCTCGTAGCCGTAGAGATCCCCGGTCGCGCCGTCGAGGACCGACAGCAGCACGAGCGAAGTGAGCCCGGCCGCGAGTTCCCGCTGGAACTTGCGCACGAGCGCGGTTGCCGCGTCAATCGAGTCAGGTGCGCTCGGTTCGGGGGTCATGTCGAGTGCAGAGTAGATGATGTTCGCGAATATTAAACACGTACTAATATTATGAAGTCAATAGTAGTATTCGTGGCGCAGTAGTGCTGTGGGGCTGTGTGGGGCTCAACCGAATCGGGATAGCCGACCCGGGGTAGCCGACCCGGTCGACCCGGTTGCCGAGGTGTCGGCGCCGGCGATCACTCTGTAACATCGCGATCCACGTCAGGTTTGGGAGTTGCGAGCAGGATGTCCGCAGTACCTCAGCGATTCTTCGCGCCCCGACGCTACCTGAGCCGTCTCACGCGCGGCACCCTGGCGGTCATCATGGCCGGTGGCCGGGGGGAGCGCCTGAAGCACCTCACCGAGGATCGCTGCAAGCCCGCCACGCCCTTTGGCGGCAAGTTCCGCATCATCGATTTCGTGCTGTCGAACTGTGTGAACTCCGGTATCCGCCAGATGTCGGTGCTCACGCAGTACAAGGCCCACTCGCTCATCCAGCACATCCAGGGCGGCTGGAGCTACCTGCGCGGCGAGTTCGGGGAGTTCGTCGAGATCATCCCGGCCCAGCAGCGCCTCGGGACCGAGTGGTACCAGGGCACCGCGGATGCCCTGTGGCAGAACATGGAGATCATCCGCTCGCACCGGCCGCTGCACGTGCTGGTGCTCGCCGGCGACCACATCTACAAGATGGACTACGGCCCGATGATCGGTTTCCACGTCGAGAAGGAAGCGGACATCACCGTGGGAGTGGTCGAGGTGCCGCTCGAGCGCGCACGCGAATTCGGTGTGCTCGCGGTCGACGCCTCGAACCGTGTGCTCGGGTTCCAGGAGAAGCCTGCCCGCGCCGAGCCGATTCCGGGGCGGCCGGACGTCGCGCTCGCCTCGATGGGCATCTACGTGTTCAATCCCAAGCTCCTCGAGCGGCTGCTGCGCGCCGACTCGGAGGACCCCGATTCGGCGCACGACTTCGGCAAGAACGTCATCCCGGGCGCGATCGACAAGCTGCGCGTGCTCGCATACCCGTTCGAGGACGTGCGCACGAAGGCGCAGAACTACTGGCGCGACGTCGGCACCGTCGACGCCTTCTACGATGCCAACATGGAACTGGTGCGCGTGTCGCCCGAACTCAACATCTACGACGAGCAGTGGCCGATCTGGACCTACCAGGAGCAGCTGCCGCCCGCGAAGTTCGTGTTCGACGACGAGGACCGGCGCGGCGTGGCGGTCGACTCGATGGTGTCCGGCGGCTGCATCATCTCGGGTTCGCGGGTCGCCAATTCACTGCTCTTTTCCAACGTGCGCGTGCACGATTATTCGTCGGTCGAGCGCTCGGTGATCCTGCCGCGCGTCCGCATCGGGGAGCGCTGCACGATCCACGGCGCGATCATCGATTCCGGGTCCGTGGTGCCGGATGGCACGCAGATCGGCGTGGACCCGCAGGCGGATGCCGGGCGGTTCCATGTGACGGACGGGGGCGTGGTGCTCGTCACCGGATCGATGCTGCGCGCGGGAGCGCGTCCGGCATGACCAAGGCCACCGGCCGGGTTACCGAGGAGTTTCCGTCGATGGTGAAACCTGCCCTGCGCGCCTGCTGGATCGTCGCGCTCGCCGCACTGCTCGCCTCCTGTACGACCATGCGCGACCTGAAGGCGCCGAGCGTCGAGCTCGTCGGCGTACAGGTGCTGTCGTCCGACATGTTCGCCCAGCGCTTCAAGGTGCGGGCGCGGGTCCACAATCCGAACGACCTCGAGCTCGCCATACGCGGTCTCGACTACCAGATATTCATGATGGGCGACAGCTTCGCCGAGGGCATGAGCAACGAAAGTTTCGTCCTGCCCGCGCTCGGCGATGCCGAGTTCGACATGCTCGTCACGACGAACTTCGTGAGCAGCTTCGGGCGGCTCCTGAGCCGCGTGAGCGGCGGCAAGCTGAAGGCCGTCGAGTACGAGATCACGGGCAAGGTCCTGCTCGAGAAGGGGATGATGAAGAAAATCCCCTTCAATCACCGCGGGACGGTGGATTTCACGCGGGTGCTGCAGTAGCCCCGGCGTACAGCTTCTCGTACTGCGCGCCCTGCGTGTCCCAGGAGAAGTCCTCGCGCATTCCGTTCTGCATCAACGTGCGCCACACGCTCGGCCAGCCGTACCACTCGAGCGCGGTGGCGAGCGCCCAGCGCACGCCACCGGGATCGAAGTCGTTGAACACCACGCCCGTGCCCTTGCCGATGGTCGGGTCGAAATGGCGCACCGAGTCGGCGAGGCCGCCGGTGCGACGCACGATCGGCACGGTGCCGTACTTGAGGCTGTACATCTGGTTGAGCCCGCAGGGCTCGTAGAGCGACGGCATCAGGAACATGTCCGCGGCCGCCTCGATCATGTGCGCGAGTTCCTCGCTGTAGCCGCTGTAGAAGACGGCCATGCCCGGGAAACGCTCCTGCAATCCGCGCAGGAAATGTTCGTAATGCGGCTCCCCGCTGCCGAGCGCCACGAAGCGCAGGTCGCGCGTTGCGAGCAGTTCCGGCAGCGTGTCGAACAGCAGGTCGATGCCTTTCTGCTGCGTCAGCCTCGAGATGAGCCCGATGAGCGGCGTGCCCGGCGGCGCCGGCATGCGCAGCAGGTCGAGCAGCGCCGCCTTGTTGAGCGACTTCCCCGCGAGATCGGACGGGCCGTACCGGTGCGGAATGTAGCGGTCGGTCGCCGGATTCCATTCGTCGTAGTCGACGCCGTTCAGGATCCCGACCAGCGCATCGCCGCGCGCGCGCAGGTCCGCGTCGAGCCCGTGGCCGCCTGCGGGCGTGCGGATTTCCGCGGCATAGGTCGGGCTGACCGTGGTGACGACGTCGGCATGGATCACGCCGTGCCGCATGGGATTCACCCGACCGGCCGCGAGGTCCGCCGGGTGCAGCCGTTCGATGCGGACTCCGGGCCCGAGGTCTGCCGCCTGGCCGGCCGGGAAGACGCCCTGGTAGCCGATGTTGTGGATCGTGTGGACGCTGCGGGTGCTGCCGAAGATGCCGTGGTCCCAGGCGTAGGCCGTGCGCAGCAGCAGCGGCGCGAACGCGGTGTGCCAGTCGTTCGAATGCAGGACGTCCGGCGCGAATCCCATGTGCTGGCAGCAGTCGAGGGCGCTCCGGGTGAGCGCGAGGTAGCGCACGTGTTCGTCGGGCGCATCGGAGTAGATGCGCGGCCGGTCGAAGAGCGAGGGACAGTCGACGAGGTACACCCACAGCGACGAGTCGGGAACACGTGCCGTCTGCACGTCGAAGCGGAATTCGTGTGCGCCCACCCGCACCGTGCGCCCCTGGAGGAAGTCGACCGGATGACGCTCGACGCCCTGGAGTTCCATCTGCCCGTGCAGCGGCACGAAGACGCGCAGGTCGTGGCCGCGGCGGGCGAGGTAGCGGGTCAGGGCAGCCGACACGTCGCCCAGGCCACCGGTCTTGGCGAACGGCGAGTACTCGGCCGATATGAAACAGATGCGCATCGGTGTGACCCTGACTGCCGCCGCGTTCCGCGCGGGTCGCGCACGCGCCTTCAGGATCGCTTGTCGTCCTCGTCGCGGCCCTTCTCGCGTTTCAGGATCGCGTTGAGCATGCTCTCCTGCATTCTCGACAGGGCCTCGAGGTTCTGCCGCGTGACGTCGGCCACGGTCGCGAGCGGCGTGTGCGCGACGAGCTTCGCGAGCTGCGCCTGCAGCGCCTCCTGCTGGCGCAGGAACACCTCGATGCTCCGCTCCAGGAACGCCGCAAGGAGGCCCTGCAGCGAGTTGCCGTAGAAGCGGATGATCGATTCGAGTACCGGCGTGCTGAGGATCGGCCGGCCGAACTGTTCCTGCTCGGCGATCACCTGCAGCAGGATGTGCCGCGTGATGTCCTGCCCGGTCTTGTCCTCCACCACCCGGACTTTCTCGCCCTTGAAGATCAGGGTGCGTATATCGTCGAGGGTGATGTGCCGGCTCTGGGAGGCGTCGTACAGGCGCCGGTTGGCGTACTTCTTGATCAGCCGTTCCTGGGTCATGGCCCGCAGTTTACCTGAGGCTTGCTGCGCCGCAAGAAACGCACGATGGCGGCGCTGTGATGCCCGGTGCCAGTGGCCCCGCAGGGTCCTGCAGTCCTAAACTGCGCACCCGGCCGGGTTATCGGCTCATGTCCGCCCGGCATGACCCGGCGCGCGACACTCGCATATAGTCGGTCCAGCCACGAAGAAGCCACCCGGCAGGGGATACCATGATCTACGACAGCATCCTGAACACCATCGGGCGCACACCCATCGTGCGCATCAGGCGCAGCGCGCCGTCGCACGTGACGATGTACGTGAAGTGCGAATTCTTCAACCCGCTCGGCTCGGTGAAGGATCGCCTCGCCATTGCGATCATCGAGGACGCCGAGCGCACCGGCGAACTGAAGCCGGGGCAGACGGTCGTGGAGGCGACCTCGGGCAACACCGGCATCGCGCTCGCGATGGTGTGCGCGGCGAAGGGTTATCCGTTCGTCGCGGTCATGGTCGAAACCTTCAGCGTCGAGCGCCGCAAGATCATGCGCATGCTCGGGGCGAAGGTCATCCTGACACCCGCCGCCGAACGCGGCACCGGCATGGTGCGCAAGGCCGCGGAACTCGCCACGAAGCATGGCTGGTTCCTCGCCCGCCAGTTCGAGAACGAGGCCAACCCCGCCTATCACCGACAGACCACGGGTCCGGAGATCCTGAGCGACTTCGCCGGGCAGCGGCTCGATTTCTTCGTGACGGGCTGGGGCACGGGCGGCACGCTCACCGGCGCCGGGGAGATGATCCGGCTCGCGCGTCCCGAGGTGCGCATCGTCGTGACCGAGCCTGCGGTCGCGTCGCTGCTCACGGGCGCGGAGTTCAAGCCGCACAAGATCCAGGGCTGGACGCCCGATTTCGTGCCCAGGGTGCTCAATCGCTCGGTGCCGCACGAAATCCTTCCCGTGACGGACGACGAGGCTATTGCGGCCGCGCGCAGGCTGTCGCGTGACGAAGGCATTTTCTGCGGAATCTCCTCCGGCGGCACGTTCGCGGGCGCCATGAAGGTCGCGGAGAAGGCACCGGCGGGATCGGTGATCCTCGCGATGCTGCCGGACACCGGCGAACGCTATCTTTCGACGCCGCTCTTCGAGGGTATTCCCGAGGGCTCGGACCCGGAGCCCTGATTCCGACCGCGAAACGATGAGATAATCTCCGGCCCTTCGTCGTTTGCCGGGTGCCGTGCGGCGCCCCCGCGGAATGTCGGAAACACTCACGAAGTTGCTGGCCGGGGCGGTCGTGGGCGCGCTGCTCGTCGCGTTCGTCGGGCACGTGCGCAACGAGCGCGCGAAGCGGGCGCCAGTCGCCGCCCCGCGCGCGCCTGCGGCAGGCGCGGTGGCGCAGGAGGCGGCCGCCCCGGGCCCGCGGGACGGCGGCCCGCGCGGCGCGGGCGGGTCCCAGGGCCAGGCGCCCATCCCGGTGGTCGCGGTGCCGGCCCGGGTCGAGCGCATGAAGCTCGAGATCGAGGCACTCGGGACGGCGCGCGCCAACGAGTCGATCGACGTCACGGCCAAGGTCTCCAACCTCGTGAGCGCGGTGCGCTTCCGCGAGGGCCAGCAGGTGCGGCGCGGCGAGCTGCTCGTCGAACTCGACGCTGAGCAGGCGCGCGCTGAGCTCGCGATCGCCCAGGCGGCCCTGACCGAGACCCGCAACCAGTTCGACCGCAGCCGCGAGCTGTATGCGACCCGGGTCCTGTCTGATTCGCAGATCGAGCAGATCGAGGCCACGCTCAAGGCGAACGAGGCGCGCGTCGCGGCCGCGCAGTCGCGCCTCGACGAGAACTTCGTGCGTGCGCCGTTCGACGGGCGGGTCGGCCTGCGTCGGGTCAGCGTCGGGAGCCTCGTCAGCCCGGGCACGGTGATCACGACGCTCGACGATACCCGCACGATCAAGCTCGATTTCACGATACCAGAGACGGGCCTCGCGGCCGTGGCGCCCGGGCTCGCCATCAGCGCGCGCAGCGTCGCCTATCCGGATCGCACGTTCGACGGCAAGGTGGCGAGCGTCGACTCGCGCGTCGATCCCGCGACGCGCTCGGTGACGGTGCGCGCCGCGCTGCCGAACCCCGGGGGCCTGCTGAAACCCGGCATGTTCCTCACCGTCCGCCTGTCGCGTGGCGAGGCGGACGTGCTCCTGGTGCCCGAGGAGGCGCTCGTGCCCGAGCAGGGCGAAGTGTTCGTGTTCGTCGTCGTGGACGGCACGGCCGGGAAGCGCGCGATCCGCGCCGGGGAGCGGCGCGTCGGATACGTTCAGGTCCTCGAAGGCCTCGCAGCAGGCGAGCTCGTCGTCACGGAGGGCACGCAGAAGCTGCGCGACGGGGCGCGGGTGAGCCTCGAGGAGACTGCGGGCGCGGCGGGGATGAAGCCGTGAAGCTGTCCGACGTCTCGGTGGAGCGGCCGGTCTTCGCCACGGTCGTGAGCCTCCTGCTCGTGATCCTCGGTCTCCTCGCCTACACGCGCCTGCCGGTGCGCGAGTTGCCCGAGGTCGAATCGCCGGTCGTCTCGATCGAGACGACGTATCGTGGGGCGGCCGCCGACGTCGTCGAGACGAAGATCACGCAGGTGATCGAGGATCGCGTGGCCGGGCTCGAAGGTGTCACCAAGATCACCTCGCAGAGCATCGACGGCCGCTCGAACATCAACCTCGAGTTCGCGCCCGAACGCTCGGTGGACGAGGCGGCGAACGACGTCCGCGACCGCGTCGCGCGGGTCGTGAGCGCGCTGCCGCCCGAGGCGGACCCGCCCGAGATCGCCAAGGTCGACTTCAACGCCGAGCCCGTCATCTGGGTCAATCTCTCGAGCAGCACGCTCGACGTCCTCGAGCTCACCGACTACGCCGAACGCACGATCGCGGAGCGGCTCGGCGTGCTGCCGGGCGTGGCGCGGGTCCGCTTCGGCGGCGCCCGGCGACCGGCGATGCGGGTGTGGATCGACCGCGAGGCGCTCGCGGCCCGCCAGCTCACGGTCGCGGACGTGGAGGAGGCCCTGCGCCGCGAGAACGTGCAGCTTCCGGCCGGGCGCCTCGAATCGTCGCAGCGGGAGCTGACGCTGCGCACCGAGACCGGCCTCGCCACCGAGCAGGACTTCCGCGAGCTCGTGATCGGTCGCGGCGCGGACGGATATCTCGTCCGCCTGCGCGAGGTCGCCGACGTGCGCCTCGGCGCCGAGAACGAGCGCAGCCTGTCGCGCTCGAACGGCGTCCCGGGCATCAGCATCGGCGTGGAGCAGATCTCGAAGGCGAACACGCTCGAAGTCGCCGCAGCGGTGCGCGCCGAACTCGAGCGGCTCAGGCCGCAGCTGCCTCCGGGAACGGTGCTCGAAGTGAACATGGACCGGTCGGCGTTCATCCGGGAGTCGATCCGGGAAGTGCTCATCGCACTCGCGATCGCGCTGGTACTCGTGCTGTCCGTGATCTACTTGTTCCTCGGCGACCTGCGCGCCACGCTGATCCCGGCCGTGACGATCCCGGTCTCGATCGTGGCCTCCTTCATGGTGATGGCCTGGTTCGGGTTCAGCATCAACGTGCTGACGCTGCTCGGCCTGGTGCTCGCCATTGGCCTCGTCGTGGACGACTCGATCGTGGTGCTCGAGAACATCTACCGGCGCATGGAGGGAGGCGAGCCACCGCTGGTCGCGGCCGTCGACGGCACCCGTGAAATCGGCTTTGCGGTCATCGCGACGACCGCGGTGCTCGTCGCCGTGTTCGTGCCGATTTCCTTCCTGCAGGGCAATGTCGGCCGGCTGTTCCGCGAGTTCGGCATCACGGTGGCAGCCGCCGTGCTGTTCTCGTCCCTGGTCGCGCTGACGCTCACCCCGATGATGTGCTCGAAGCTGCTCGCCGGCAGCGCGCAGCGCTCCTGGCTCTCGGGCGCCGTGGACGTGTTCTTCCGGCGCCTTTCCGCCCGTTACGACTCACTCCTGCGGCGGCTGATGCTGCGACCGTGGCTCGTGGTCGGCACGACGATCGCCGCGATGGCCGTCGCGGCCCTGCTGTTCCGCACGCTGTCGAGCGAACTCGCGCCGGCCGAGGACCGCGGCATGATGATGTTCGGGCTCACCGGCCCGGAGGGGGCGTCCCTCGAGTACATGGACCGGCACGCCCGCGTGGCCGAAGCGATCCTGATGAGGGAGATCGCGGCGGGAGACGTAGTGCGCGTGAACGCGCGCATCCCGGGCGGGTTCGGCGGGGCGAGCGAGATGAACCAGGCGCGCGGCTTCGTCGTGCTCGCGCCCTGGTCCGGGCGCGAGCGCACCGCGGACCAGATCGCGCAGGCCGTGCGCCTCGAGCTCAACAGGATCCCGGGCGTGCGTTCGTCCGTGACGGCCCCCGGTGGCTGGGTGCGCGGCGGTGGGTCGCCGGTGCAGGTCGTGCTGGGCGGCACGGACTACGCGGAGCTCGTGCAGTGGCGCGATGTCCTGATGCAGCGCATGCAGGACAACCCGGGCCTCACCAACGTGCTGTCGAACTACGAGGAGCGCAAGCCCGAGGTCAAGGTCCAGGTCGATCGCGACCGGGCCGCGGACCTCGGCATATCGCTGCAGACCGTCGGACGCACGCTCGAGACGGTGCTCGGGTCGCGGATCGTGACGACCTTCGTGGACCGCGACCGCGAGTACAACGTGATCCTGCAGGGCAGGGCGGAGGACCGTGCGACGCCGTCGGACCTCGACAACCTGTACGTGCGCTCCGACCGAACCGGCCAGCTCATCCCGCTCGCCAACCTCGTGAAGCTGACCGAACTCGCCGGCCCGACGCGGCTCAACCGGTTCGACCGGCTGCGCGCGATCACCGTGAGCGCTTCGCTCGCCCCTGGGTACCCGCTCGGCGATGCGCTCGATTTCGTCGAGCGGGTGGTCGCGCAGGAGTTGCCGGATGCGGCGCGGTTGAACTTCGACGGCGAGTCGCGTGAGTTTCGCAGTTCCGGTGGTCAGCTCTACTTCATGTTCGTGCTGGCGCTGCTCGTCGTGTTCCTGGTCCTCGCGGCGCAGTTCGAGAGCTTCCTCCATCCGTTCGTGATCATGACGACGGTGCCGCTCGCGGTGATCGGTGCGCTCGTGGGACTCTGGCTGTACGGTATGTCGATCAACGTCTTCAGCCAGATCGCCGCGATCATGCTGGTCGGCCTCGCGGCGAAGAACGGCATCCTGATCGTCGAATTCGCGAACCAGCTCAGGGACCGTGGCGTCGAGTACCGCGAGGCCGTCATCGAGGCCGCCGCAAT
>JAGOXN010000007.1:0-20305 GCA_018059685.1 Steroidobacteraceae bacterium
CCTCGACGTTCCCGGCGTGGTCGATGATCACGATGGCGTCGACCGCCGCATCGAGCAGTGCG
Organism: Steroidobacteraceae bacterium; assembly: GCA_018059685.1. GTDB lineage: Bacteria > Pseudomonadota > Gammaproteobacteria > Steroidobacterales > Steroidobacteraceae > RPQJ01. The sequence continues at coordinate 63 of JAGOXN010000007.1, forward strand.
CGCAGTTCGCGCTGGGAGCGGGACCAGGGGCGCCGCGCGGCTCGCGGTCGGCGATTCTTGGGGAGCTTGCTCGACATGATCCGCCGGATCAGATCCAGGGCCGACCTATCGTAAGGGAACCCGTCGGAGGGCACTAGGCTAGGTATTACTGGAAGGCGTGCTCCGGAATCGCCCGGATCCCGCACTTGAGTGCGGTTCGGGACAATGACTCTGCGGCCCGGCGGCGTCCGGGCCAGGAGATATCCGGGGAGACCCGAGGAGGGAGCCATGAGACTGACGCGTTGGGAGCCGTTCCGCGAGATGGACGAGTTCTTCAAGGGCTTTACACCGATGTTCGGCCGCTGGCCTGCCACGCGCACGAGCGAAGGTGCCTATGAGTTCATGCCGCTCGCCGACATCGTCGAGCACGAGAAGGAGTACCTGATCAAGCTCGATCTGCCGGAGGTCCCGAAGGAGGAGGTGAAGGTCCTCGTCGAGGAAGGTGTGCTCACGGTCAAGGGCGAGCGCAAGGTCGAGAAAGAGGTGAAGGGCGAGAAGCTGCATCGCACCGAGCGTTTCTACGGGGCGTTCGAGCGCAGCTTCGTGTTGCCCGAGGACGTCGATCCGAAACTCATCAAGGCGGAGTCGAAGGACGGCGTGCTCACGATCCACATGCCGAAGTCGGCCGTGCCGAAAGCCCGACCGCTCGCGATCACGATCCAGTAGCGCACCGCGCGCAGTGTGCGGGAGGGGGCGCGGTGGAGGCCGCGCCCCATTCGTTTCAGCCGCCGGGATGCGAGTGGTGGTCCGAGGTCGCGTCCGGCGGTGGCGGAGCGGAGTGGGTGCCGTGCCCGGCGCGCGCGTGATACAGGGCGTTTCCGGCGGTCCAGGCGCCGAATGTGAGCAGCAGGATGCCCGCGACCCGCCGCAGCGATCCGCGACTCGACAGGCCACGGGCCAGACGCTCGAACGCGACCGTCGCGGTGACCATCGACGGCAGCGTGCCGAGGCCGAAGGCGAGCATCACCGCTGCCCCGGGCGCCGCGTCGGCGGTCGTGGCGGCCAGGAGCAACATCGAGTAGCTCATGCCGCAGGGCAGCCAGCCCCAGGCGAGACCGAGCGCGAGCGCACCGGCGAACCCCCCGCGGCGTCCCTGCCGGCCGGCCCAGGGTGCGATCCGGCGCCAGAGCCCGGCGCCGGCCGATTCCAGCGGATCGAGCAGGCGCCAGCCGAACAGCAGTCGCCCGGCAGCGGCGAACATGATGAGGCCTGCGACGACGCGCAATGCGGTCGCCAGCGGCTGCACGTCGACGGCTCGAAGCAGTGCGCCGCCGAACGCGCCTGCGAGTCCGCCGGCGACCGAGTAGCTCGTGATCCGCGCGAGGTTGTAGGCGGCGGTCATCCCGAGACGGGCTCCGCGTGCGGCACCAGGACTGCGCATCGACAGCGCGCCGGCAATGCCGCCGCACATGCCGATGCAGTGACCGCTTGCGGCAAGTCCGGCCAGGAAGGCGCCGCCTAGACTGAGCGTCGCGCCATCCGGCGTCACGCGTGCTCGTCCTTTCGAGCGGATTCCGTGGCGGAAGGCCCGGCCTCGTCGTCGGACAGCACCGACCAGCCCGGGCTGTCGAGGTCGTCGAACTGTCCGCTGCCCACCGCCCAGAAGAAGGCCCACAGCCCCAGGCCCACCAGGACCAGGCCGAGCGGCACGAGCACGTAGACGATGTTCACTTCACGCCGCCTCGGCCGGTCGGGGCGGGGTCCAGGCGCGGCCCCTGCGCCGCGGGATTCCGCGCGACAGCCGCAGCGCGTTCAGGACGACGGCCACCGAGCTCAGTGACATGCCGATGGCCGCGAGCCATGGCGGCACGAACCCGAGTGCCGCGAGCGGCAGGGCGGCGAGGTTGTACGCGACGGACCAGGCGAGGTTCTGGCGAATGACGCGCTGCGTGCGTCGCGCCAGCCGGACAGTGTCCGGCAGGTCCTCGAGCGAGTCGCGGACGAGGATCAGGTCGGCGCTCGTCTGTGCGAGCGCGGAGCCGCGCCCCATGGCGATGGCGACGTCGGCACCACGCAGCAGCGGCGCGTCGTTGATGCCGTCGCCGACGGCGACTGCGACGGCACCCGCGGCCTGGAGCGAGCGGACGCGCGCGAGCTTCGCTTCCGGGCTGAGCCGGGCGCGGTGCTGCCCGATGCCGCAGCGGGACGCGAGTCGCCCGACGGCGGCGGCCTCGTCGCCACTCACGATCTCGGACTCGAGTCCGAGCTGCGCGAGATCGGCGATGCAACGCCCGGCCTCGGCGCGAACCGGGTCGGTCAACCGGAAGGCGGCGAGCAGGCCGTGTTCGCCGCCGAGGTACACCCAGCTCGCGCCGCCGCCATCGTCCGGCAGGCGGCCGGTCGCGTCCGCGCCGCCGAGCGCGGCCGCGAAGGCCTGCGTCCCGATGCGCAGGCGCTGGCCCTCGATGTGCCCTTCCAGCCCTTCGCCGGCGAATACCCGGGCGCCGCTGGCCGGACCGGCGGCGGCTCCTGATGCGAGGAACGCCCGCGCGATGGGGTGTTCGGACAGGCTCTCCAGTGCAGCCGCCAGGGCGAGGCTCTGCTGCGCCGTCAGTTCGCCCAGCGGGAGGATTTCTTCGATGCGGACCAGGCCCCGGGTGAGCGTTCCCGTCTTGTCCCAGAGCACGTGGGTCGCCCGGGCCAGCCGCTCGATCGCATCGGTGTGGGCGACCAGCACGCCGCGGCGCGCGAGCGTGGCTGTTGCCGCTGCCAGCGCCGCCGGCGTTGCCAGCGAAAGCGCGCAGGGGCAGGTCACGACGAGGACGGCGAGCGTGGCCGGGAAGGCGCGCGAGGGATCGACGAACCACCAGGCCGCGAACACGAGTGCGGCCCCGAGCAGGATACGCCCGAGGAACCACTCCGCCGCACGGTCGGCGGCGCGAACCATGTGCGGCCGCGCGGCCTGGGCGCGCTCGAGCAGCGCGACGATGCCCGAGAGGACCGTGTTGCCGGCCACGGCCGCGACGCGCACGCGCAGCGGCGCGCCGAGGTTGTGGGTGCCCTGGTGCACCGGCGCGCCGGGCGGCCTGGCGACGGCCGTCGACTCGCCCGTGAGCATCGACTCGTCCACGCGTCCGTCTCCGTCGAGCACGGTACCATCCGCGGCGAAGATCTCGCCGGTCCGCACGAGCAGTTCGTCCCCCACGGCGAGCTCGAGCGCCTGCACGTCCTCGACCCGTCCATCGCGGAGGCGCCGGGCAGTCACGGGAGCGAGGCGCGCGAGCGCATCGGCGACGCTGCCGGCGCGATGGCGCGCGATCATCTCCACGTACCGGCCGAGCGACAGGAAGAACACGAACATCGTCACGGAGTCGAAATACACCTCGCCGTAGCCGCGCAGCGCATGGATGACGCTCGCGACGAAGGCGAGGACGATGCCGAGGCTGACGGGCACGTCCATGCTGACCGTGCGGGCGCGCAGCGCGTGCCAGGCGCCCTGGTAGAACGGCCAGCCCGCGTAGAGCGCCACCGGCACGGAAACCAGCAGGCTCACGAGACGCAGGAACTCGCGAATGCCGGCGTCCATGCCGGAGGATTCGCCGCCGTAGAGCGGTACAGCGAACATCATCACCTGCATCATCCCGAAGCCCGCGACGGCGAGGCGCTTGAGCGCATTGCGACGTTCGAGCAGCGCGAGCTGCTCCGACGGCTCGCCCGCGAGCGGGTGCGGTCGCAGCCCGACGTCCTCGAGCGCGCGCAGCAGGTCGCCGAGGCGGACCCTGTCGGGGTCCCAGACGAGTCGCGCGCGCGCCGTCGCCGGATTGACGCTCACGTCGAGCACGCCGCTGCGAAGACGCAGGGCCCTGTCCGCCAGCCAACTGCAGGCTGCGCAGCGCAGGCCCTCGAGCAGCACGGTGATCGAGCGCGCGCCGCCCGCTTCGGCACGCGAGAGCCGCTCGACGAGCTCAGGGCGGTCGTAGGCGGCCCAGCGGTCGGGCCGGCGCGGCTCATCCGCCCGCAGGCCGCCTGCGTCGCGGTACCGGTAGTAGTCGCCGAGCCCGGCCCCGGTGATGAACTCGGCCACCGCCCGGCAGCCATGGCAGCACACCGGCTCGTCGCGCCCGGCCACCCGCGCATGGATCGCGCGCCCGTGCGGGATCCGCTCACCGCAGTGGAAGCAGGGCGAGCCTTGCGGGCTCATGGTCCCGGCGTCGACTCGTCCCGGGCGTCGTCGACGGCGCCAGCGCCCGCGCCGCAACGCATCGTGACGCCGTCCTGCACGCAGTCCTGGCGGATCAGCGCGTCAGGCCGCGAGACCGCGAGATAGAGCGTGATGCCGCCGCCGATGACCGCGGCCGCGGGCGGCACGATGAGCAGCCATGGCCACAGCTGCCGATACCACGGTCGGTCGGGAAGGGCGCTCATGTGCGCAGGGTATCAGTCCGTCGGGGCGATGAAGCGCGCCTTGCCGTCCGCACGCAACTCCGGCCGGTCGATGACCTCCAGCGTGAGCACCACGTCCGTCCCGCCCCGGACGCTGCCGCGCGGCACGCGGATCCGCACCGGCACGCTCTGCACCTGGCCGGGCCCGACCCACACCGCCGGGCCGGCGTAGTCGACCTCGAGCCCCTGAAGTCCGCTGCCCGAGATCCGGAACTCGTGCGGCTTCGAGTCCTTGTTGAGGATCTTCACGTTGTAGACGTTCTCCACCCGGCCATCCGCCCTCTCGCGGTAGAGCGCGTTGCGGTCGCGGATCACGTCGATGCCGACGATGCTGCGGTTCGACAGCATCACCGCGAAGCCCGCCACCAGTACGGTGAGCAGCGTCGCGTAGATGATCGTGCGCGGCCGCACGACGTGCTGCGCCTCGCCCTCGAGGCCGTGCTGGGTGTCGTAGCGGATGAGGCCGCGCGGATAGCCCACCTTGTCCATCACCCCGTCACAGGCGTCGATGCAGGCGGCGCAGGCGATGCACTCGTACTGCAGGCCCTTGCGGATGTCGATGCCGGTGGGGCAGACCTGCACGCACAACGTGCAGTCGACGCAGTCACCGAGCCCCTTCGCCTTGTGGTCGACACTCCTGCCGCGCGCTCCCCGCGGCTCGCCGCGCTGGCCGTCGTAGGTGATGATCAGCGTGTCGCGGTCGAACATCGCGCCCTGGAAACGCGCGTACGGGCACATGTACTTGCAGACCTGCTCGCGCATGTAGCCCGCATTGACGTAGGTGGCGGCGCCGTAGAACAACACCCAGAACGTCTCCCAGGGGCCGGTCGCGAGGGTCGCGATCTTGCCCGCGAGCTCGGTGATCGGCGTGAAGTAGCCGACGAAGGTGAAGCCCGTCCACAGCGCGAAGGTGATCCACAGGAACTGCTTGGCGCCCTGGCGCAGGAGCTTGTCCGGCGTCCACGGGGCCTGCGCGAGCTTCATCTGCTGCGAGCGGCTGCCTTCGACGAATCGCTCCATCCAGAGGAAGACCTCGGTCCAGACCGTCTGCGGGCAGGCATAGCCACAGAACACGCGGCCGGCCAGCGCCGTGAAGAAGAACAGCGCCAGCGCCGCGATCACCAGCAGCCAGGTCAGGAAATAGAAATCCTGCGGCCACAGGGTGAGGGCGAAGATGTGGAACTGGCGTGCCGGCAGGTCGAAGAGCACCGCCTGCCGGTCGCCCCAGGGGACCCAGGGAATGAGGTAGAAGAGGCCGAGCAGCACCCAGGCCGCGATCGTCCGCAGGCGCTGGAACCGGCCGGCGATCTCGCGCGGGTAGATCTTCTGGCGGGCCGCGTACAGTCCGCCGTCCGTCACGACCTCCGGCCCGGTCATGAACCGCCCCGGCCGCTCTCGTCAGGCTCGTCCGTACCGGCCGGTTCGGCGTGGGCGGTGCGCACGAGGTAGAGCGTGAGCAGGCTCGACAGCGCCGAGATGAGCCAGAAGAAGAAGAAGCCGATCGCGTAGCCCGACATGCGCGTCGCGAAGGCAGGTGGCGGGTAGTCGTCGTTGCCGACGAGCACGGGATCGATGAATGCGAAGCAGACCATCGTGGCGACGCTCGCGACGAGGAACGAGGGCCAGGCGACGATGGCCACGTCCTGCCTGAGGCGCGGCCAGCGTACCGCTCCCGCGTAATCGTCAGCGCGCAGCGGCATCTCCGCTCACCGGGCGCTGCCCGACAGCTTCAGCACGTACGCCGCGAGCAGGCGCACGCGCTGCTCGCCGAGCTTGTCCTGGAACGCCGGCATCTGGTTGTTGCGTCCCTTGAGTACGGTCGCCCGTATCGAGTCGGCATCGCCACCGTAGAGCCAGGTCCCATCCGCGAGGTTCGGCGCGCCGAGCAGCGGGTTGCCCTTGCCGTCCATGCCATGGCAGGCCGCGCAGACGGTCTGGAAATGCACCTGTCCGGCCGCCGCCGCGGTGGCGTCCGCAGGCTGGCCGCTCAGCTGCTGCACGTAGGCGACGACCTGCTCGACGCCCTCGGGCCCGAGCACTTCGCCCCAGGGGGGCATCACGCCCATGCGGCCGGCGATGATCGTCTGCAGGATCGTGTCGGGGTCGCCGCCCCATTGCCAGTCGCCGTCGGTGAGGTTCGGGAACCCACGGGCGCCGCCGCCGTCCGAGCCGTGGCACTGCGCGCAGTTGTTCTGGAACAGGTTGTGCGCGGTGGACATCGCCTGCGCATTGGCCGCGAGCTCCGGGAGCGTCATCGAGGCGAAGGGCGCGAGCAGGGCCGCCGCGCGCGATTCCACCGCGGCCCGCTCGTCCTGGTAGCGCTGCGCCTGCGACCAGCCCTTGACCCCCGCGAAGTTGCCGAGGCCCGGGAACAGCACGAGGTAGATGAGCCCGAAGACGACCGTGCCGTAGAACAACCACAACCACCATCGCGGCATCGGGTTGTTGTATTCGCGCAGGTCGGTGTCCCAGGTGTGGCCGGTGTCGCTGCCACCGCCGATCTTTTCGCCCGCGTGCCTAGGCTTAGCGGCCCAGCGCAGCAGCCAGACACAGGCCAGGATGTTGGCGAGCGTCACGACGACGACGAAGATGCTCCAGCCGCTACTCATGGGTGCTCACTCGCTTGTTCTCTGGCGGACCGTCGCGGAACGGCAGCTGGGCCGCGTCGTCGAAGTCCGCCTTGCGACGACTGCTGAAGGCCCAGAGGACGAGCCCGAGGAATGCCAGCAGGAGGGCCAGCGTGACGAGGCCACGTACCGTGCCGACGTCCATGGTCAGTTCCCCGCCTTGAGGTTGGTGCCGAGGCCCTGCAGGTAGGCGATCAGGGCATCGAGTTCGCTCTTGCCCGCGACCGCTGCGGCGGCACCGGCGAAATCCGCTTCCGTGTACGGGTGGCCGAGCTTCGCCAGGGTGCGCATCTTCTTCTCGATCAGCGCGCCGTCCACCGTGCGCGAGGCGAGCCAGGGGTAGGCCGGCATGTTCGACTCGGGCACGACGTCGCGGGGATTCTGGAAGTGCACGCGGTGCCACTCGTCGGAGTAGCGGCCGCCGACCCGGGCGAGATCGGGCCCCGTGCGCTTCGAGCCGAACTGGAACGGGTGGTCGTAGACCGACTCGCCGGCGAGCGAGTACGGCCCGTAGCGCTCGGTCTCCGAGCGGAACGGCCGGATCATCTGCGAGTGGCAGTTGTAGCAGCCCTCGCGGACGTATACGTCGCGTCCCGCGAGCTGCAGCGCCGCGTAAGGCTCGATACCGGGCGCCGGGTCGCTGCCCGCACCCTGGAAATACAGGGGCACGATCTCGACGAGGCCGCCGATGCTGATGACGACCGCGATCAGCACCCCCATAAGTCCGACCCTGGTCTCGACTGCTTCGTGGTTCATGGTCGTTCCCTCAGGCCGGCTGGACGACCGGTGCGTCGGCCGTCGAGGTGCGTGCGGCGACCGTCTTCCATACGTTCCAGGCCATGATGAACATGCCCGCGAGCACCAGGATGCCGCCGGCGAGACGCACCGCGTAGTACGGGTAGGTCGCCTTGATCGACTCGATGAACGCGTAGGTGAGCGTCCCGTCCGCGTTGGTGGCGCGCCACATCAGGCCCTGCGTGACGCCGGCGATCCACATCGAGGTGATGTAGAGCACGACGCCGACGGTCGTGAGCCAGAAGTGCACGTCGATGGCCTTGATGCTGTGCATCTGCTCGCGGCCGAAGAGTCTCGGGATGAGGGCGTACATGCAGCCGATCGTGATCATCGCCACCCAGCCGAGCGCGCCGGAGTGCACGTGGCCGATGGTCCAGTCGGTGTAGTGCGAGAGCGCGTTGACCGTCTTGATGGACATCATCGGTCCTTCGAAGGTCGACATGCCGTAGAACGACAGCGACACGATGATGAACTTGAGGATCGGGTCGGTGCGCAGTTTGTGCCACGCTCCGGAGAGCGTCATGATGCCGTTGATCATGCCGCCCCATGATGGCGCGAGCAGGATCAGCGAGAAGACCATGCCGAGCGACTGCGCCCAGTCGGGCAGGCTGGTGTAGTGCAGGTGGTGCGGACCTGCCCACATGTAGGTCGAGATCAGCGCCCAGAAGTGCACGATCGAGAGCCGGTAGGAGTACACGGGCCGCCCGGCCTGTTTCGGCACGAAGTAGTACATCATGCCGAGGAAGGCCGCGGTCAGGAAGAACCCGACCGCGTTGTGGCCGTACCACCACTGCACCATCGCGTCGACGACGCCCGAGTACACGACGTAGGACTTGGTGAGCGTGACCGGAATGGCAATGTTGTTGGTGATGTGCAGCACCGCGATGGTGATGATGTAGGCGGCGAAGAACCAGTTCGCCACGTAGATGTGCTTGACCCTGCGTCGCGCGATCGTGCCGAAGAACACCGCCGCGTAGCTGACCCAGACCGCGGCGATCAGCAGGTCGATGGGCCATTCGAGTTCCGCGTACTCCTTGCTCTGGGTGATGCCGAGGGGCAGCGTGATCGCCGCGAGCACGATGACGACCTGCCAGCCCCAGAACGTGAACGCGGCCAGGCCGTCGCTGAAGAGCCGGGCGTGGCTGGTGCGCTGCACGACGTGATACGAAGTCGCGAAGATCGCGCTGCCGCCGAAGGCGAAGATCACCGCGTTCGTATGCAGCGGGCGCAGGCGGCTGTAGGTCAGCCACGGCTGGTCGAAGCTCAGCTCGGGCCACAGCAGTTGCGCCGCGATGATGACGCCTACCAGCATGCCGACGATGCCCCAGACCACGGTCATGATCGCGAACTGCCGGACCACCTTGTCGTTGTAGTGCGTGGCCGTCGATTTCATGCTTGCCTCGAGTGAGATGGAATCCTGCCCCGGTGGACCGCGTGCGTCGCATCCGGCCTCGCACATGGTACGGACCGCGGGGCCGCCGCGCCAAGTCCGGGTGGCCCGCGAGTCCCGCCCTGATTCGTCGCGCCGAGCCAGCCGGCAGGTGCTCCGGCGGCTTGATGCGGCTGGGTGCGGCCGGATCTCCGGTCACTGGCCCTGCGGCGGGCCATGCGGTTTAGGTACTTTCCGCGGTTTGCCCGAATTGCATTCGCTGCGCCCGGCACACAGACTCCAAGCCGGATGTCAGGAATGTCGAGTGGAGGCAAGGGATCATGAAGCGCCTCGACCGCATCCTCGCGGTTCTCGATCCGACTTCGGATGCCCAACCCGCCGTCGGCAAGGCCGCGACGCTCGCACGCAGGCTCGGCGCCACGCTCGAGCTCTTCGTCTGTGACTTCGACCCCGCGCTTGCCGGGCAGCGGTTCTCCGACACGGACCAGCTGCGCCAGCTGCGGGAGGAATTCCTCACGGAACGCGCGGAATTCCTCGAGCAGCTCGCGGATGACCTGCGCGGCGAGGGGCTCGCGGTCGAGACGCACCTGCATTGGGACAATCCGCTGTATCGCGGCATCGTCCGCCGGGTGCAGGAGTCCTCGCCCGACCTCGTCGTCAAGGACACTCACTACCACTCGGTCATCCGCCGCACCGTCCTCACCAATACCGACTGGAATCTCATCCGGACCTGTCCGGCGCCCCTGCTGCTCGTGAAGCCCGGTCCCTGGAGCGAGCGCCCGCGGTTCCTCGCCGCGCTCGATCCAGGCCATTCCGACGACAAGCCCGCCGCGCTCGATCACCTGATCCTCGACGCGGCGCTGTTCCTGGCGCGCGGACTCGGCGGCGACGTCCATGCCGTCCATGCGTTCTTCCCGGCCGCCGTGCTTGCGGCGTCGGTCACCATGGCGGGCGTGCCGCTCGTCAGTGGCGTCACCGCGGCCGAGATCATCGAGGCCGAGCGCGAACGCGTCGCCGGAATGCTGGCGGGCATCGTAAAGGCGCATGCGCTCGCCGCGGGCGCCGTGCACCTCGAACAGGGAGTCGCGACGGAGGTGCTGCCGCGAATCGCCGAGGGGACCGGTGCCGACGTGCTCGTCATGGGCGCGGTTTCGCGCAGCCGCGTGCAGGAACTCTTCGTGGGCAGCACGGCGGAGCGCGTGCTCGACCGCATCGGCTGCGACGTGCTGGTCATGAAACCCGGGGGCGTCGCCGGGAAACTGCCGTTCTGACCGTCCCGCGGCGCGGGCTGTGAACTGGCTCACACACGATGCCGCAGAGGCGGTCCGGACCTCACATTTCCGCGCCGGCGGCCGGACATATACTCGGTCGCACATGAAGGCCGCCAACGTCCTGCTGGTATGCGCCGAGCCCGCCGAACAGGCACGGGTCGGCGAGGCGCTGTCTGCGATCCGCGGCCAGCCGTACCGGCTGGAGGTGTCGCCTACGCTCGCGGACGGACTCGCGCGGATCAAGCAGGGGCGCATCGACGCGATCGTCCTCGACCTCAAGCTCCCGGACAGCCTCGGTGTGACGACGTTCCTGCGGGTGCAGCCGAAGGCGACCCAGGTTCCGGTCGTCGTGCTGGTCGACCCGGAAGACGAGGATCTCGGGCGCCAGGCCGTGGACCGCGGCGCCCTCGATTTCCTGGTGAAGGACGCGATCAACGCGCAGCTCATCGACAAGGTCCTGTGCTATGCGACCGAGCGCACCCACACGCTCCGTGCGCTCAAGGCGTCCGAGCAGCGCTACCGCGAGCTCTTCCAGAACGTGACGGCGGGTGTCTTCCAGACTACGGCCGACGGCAGGTTCATGGCGGCGAACCCGGCCCTGGTGCGCATGCTCGGCTACGACTCGGAGGACGAGCTCCTGGCCGTCGACGTCGCCCACGACATCTACATGGACCCGGGTCACCGCGACAACTGGGTGCGCGCAATGGCGGACGACGGCGAGGTCCGCAATGCCGAGCTGCTGCTCAAGCGCAGGGACGGCAGCCGGATCGTCGTGCTCGAGAACTCGCGCGCGGTGCGCGACGCGGAGGGGCGCGTGCTCTTCTACGAAGGCACGCTCACCGACATCACGGCATCCCACGAGCTGTCGCAGCAGCTGTCCTACGAGGCGAGCCACGACGCGCTCACGGGCCTCGCGAACCGGCGCGAGTTCGAGCTCAGGCTGCAGCGGGCGCTCGAGATGACGCAGGCGACCGGCGTCACCCATGCCGTGTGCTTCATGGACCTCGACCGCTTCAAGATCATCAACGACAGCTGCGGCCACGTCGCGGGCGACGAGTTGCTGCGCCAGCTCGGCCAGATGCTGCAGCCGAAAGTGCGCTCGAACGACGTCGTCGCCCGCCTCGGCGGCGATGAGTTCGGCGTGCTGCTGCACAACTGCAGCCAGAACGATGCGCTGCAGGTCGCCAACAACCTGCTCAAGGCGGTGGGTGAGTTCCAGTTCGTATGGGGTGGCAGGACGTTCAGCCTCGGCGTCAGCATCGGCGTCGTTGCGGTCGACGCCCACTTCAAGCGCCTCGCGCAGGTGATGAATGCCGCCGACACGGCCTGCTACGCCGCGAAGGACGGCGGACGCAACCGCGTGTTCGTGTTCCAGGAAGATGCGGCACTGGTCGCGCGCCGTCACGGCGACATGGAGTGGCTGGCGCGCGCCAAGCGCGCGCTGGCCGAGAACTGGCTGTTCCTCGAGGCGCAGCCGATCGTGCCCCTCGCGCCCTGCTCGCGCGAAGCGCCCCACTACGAGCTGCTCGTGCGCATGCGCGACGAGACCGGCCGGACCGTGCCGCCCGGTGCGTTCCTGCCCGCCGTCGAGCGCTACAACCTGTCGGTGCGCTACGACCGCTGGGTGATCAATGCGGCGCTCGAGTGGATGCGGGACCACCACGCGGCGCTCGATCGCGTATCGCGCTTCTTCATCAATCTCTCGCGCGACTCGGTCGCGGATCCCGACACGGCCTCGTTCATCCGCCAGGCCGTCGCCAGTCTCGGCGTGGATCCGCGCCGCCTCGGATTCGAAGCGACTGAAAGCGTCGCGATCGGGAATCTCACGAAGGCGAACCAGCTCGTGGCCGAGCTGCGCCGCCTCGGCTGCGCCTTCGGCCTCGACGATTTCGGCAGCGGCGTGTCCTCCTTCGCCTATCTCAAGGCCCTCGGCGCGGACTACCTGAAGATCGACGGCATGTTCGTCGGCAACATCTCGCAGGACAAGGTCGACTACGCCATGGTCCGCTCGATCAAGGAGATCGGGCACGTCATGGGCAAGAAGGTGATCGCCGAGCTGGTCGAAACGCCCGCCGTGCTCGAGAAGCTGCGCGAGATCGGCGTGGACTACGCGCAGGGCTTCGGTGTCGGCGAACCGCGCCCCATCGACGAGATCGCAGCCGTCTCGGTGGCGGACCTGCTGGCCTGATGCTGGCGCGGCGGGCAGCCGCTTTGCATTGACCTGAAGCTTCGCCGAATATTGCCGCATGAACGCGGCGAGCTGCCCGCCGGTGAGGGGATCGCGCAGCCTGATCCTGCCGGTGATGGTGCTCGTCACCGCCTGCGGCAATGGCGGCGACAGGCAGGAGGTCCACGGGACCCTCGAGCGCGACCGGCTCGAACTGGTCGCGGAGTCGCACGAGCCGATCATCGACATCGCGGTGCATGAAGGCGACCGGGTCGCCGCCGGGACGGTGCTGCTGCACCAGGAACCCGGCGCGATGCGGCCGCGACTCGACCAGGCACGCGCGGCGCTCGAGGAGGCCGAGCGGCACCTGGCCGATCTCGTGGCGGGACCGCGCCAGCGCGAGATTGCCGAGGCGCGCGCGGCGCTCGCCGGGGCGGTCAGCACCTTCGAGACCGAGAACCGGGAATACGCCCGTGTCGCGGCCCTCGTCGAACGGAAACTCCTCAGCGCATCCGACCTCGACCAGGCCAGGGCACGCCGTGATTCCGCGGTCGCCACCCGAGACCAGGCACAGGCGCGCCTCGGGTTGCTGCTCGAGGGCAGCCGTCTCGAGCAGGTCCGCCAGGCCGAGGCCGCCGTGGCAGGCGCCCGCGCAGCTCTTGCGGAACTGGAGACGAGCGCCGCGCGCTACGCCGTGCACGCGCCGCGGGATGGATGGATCGAGGCCCTGCCGTACGAGGTCGGTGAGCGACCGCCGGTGGGCGCCCCGGTGGCCGTCATGCTGGCGGCAGGGCCGCCCTATGCGCGCGTCCACGTGCCGGAGACCCTGCGCGCCTCCTACGCGGCCGGCAGGTCGGTGACGGTGCGGGTCGACGGCATCGACGCGCCGTTCGCGGGCACCGTGCGCTACATCTCCGCGGAGGCCGCCTTCACGCCGTATTTCGCACTCACCCAGGACGATCGCACGCGGCTCAGCTACCTGGCCGAGATCACGCTCGATGACGAGCGTGCCGCATCGATCCCCGTCGGCATGCCGGTCCAGGTCGAGCTCGATGGAGTGGCGAAGGAACCGCCGTGACGCCGGCGGCCGCCATCGTCGCAACCGGGCTCACGCGCCGGTTCGGCCGGCTCACGGCGGTGGACGACGTGAGCCTCGAGATCCCGCGTGCGGGCATCTACGGATTCCTCGGGCCCAACGGCTCGGGCAAGTCGACCACGATCCGCATGCTCTGCGGGCTCCTCGCGCCGAGTGCCGGGTCCGTCGAGGTCCTCGGTCACCGCATGCCCGGGGACGCGGAACTCGTCCGCCGGCAGCTCGGCTACATGACGCAGCGCTTCTCGCTCTGGGACGACCTGACGGTCGCCGAGAACCTCGAGTTCATGGCCCGGATCTTCGGGCTGCAGGCCGCGGCACGTGAACGCCGCATCGCAGAGCTGCTGCATGAATACGCTCTCGAGCGCATCACGTCGCAGCGCGCCGGCACCATGAGCGGCGGCCAGCGACAGCGCCTGGCGCTCGCGGCCGCCACGTTGCACGAGCCCGAGCTGCTGCTGCTCGACGAGCCCACGAGCGCGGTGGATCCACAGAGCCGCCGCGATTTCTGGGAGAGCCTGTTCGCGCTCGTGCATCGCGGCACGACGATTCTCGTCTCGACGCACTACATGGACGAGGCGGAGCGCTGTCACAGGCTCGCGATCCTGGCCGAGGGCCGGCTCGTGGCCGAGGGCGTCCCGCGCGAGCTGATGCGCGACATCGCGGCCGAGGTCGTGGAGATCGAGTGCGAGGAGGTCGCGGCGGCCCGCGCGGCACTCACCGGCGACGAGCACATCCGCAGCGTTGCACAACTCGGCACGCGCCTGCATGCGCTCCTCGATCGCGAAACGCCCGAGCCCGAGCGCCGCGTGAGCGAGCGCCTGGCGGCCGCCGGTGTCGCAGCCCGCGTGAGTGCCGTCCCCGCCAACCTCGAGGACGTCTTCGTCGTGGCGACCGGCTTTCGCGCCGGTTCGGCGCGCAGGCACTGAGGCCGGCGATGCTCGACCGCATCGGGGCGGTGATGGTGAAAGAGGTGCGACAACTCGCCCGCGACCGGCTCACCTTCGGGATGATCATCGGCATCCCGGTGATGCAGATGCTGCTGTTCGGCTACGCGATCAACTTCGACGTACGCGACCTGCGCGCTGCAACCGTCGACGATGCGCGCACGAGCCTCTCGCGCGGGTACGTCGCCGACCTGGAGGCGAGCGGCGTGGTCGACTTCGCCGGGCCGGCCGCGAGCGTCGCCGAGCTGCGCCGACGGATGAATGCCGGCGAGATCAGCGTCGGCGTGTACATTCCACCCGACTTCGAGCGCCGCGTGCTCGACGGCACGCGACCGGCTGCGCAACTTCTGATCGACGGCAGCGAGCCCATGATCGATGCCGTCGCCCGGGGCCTCGCCGCGGTGCCCGTGCCCCGCCGCGACGGCGACTACGAGGCGAAGCCCGCCACGCTCGAGCTGCGCACGGAGTACAACCCCGAGCGCCGCACGGCGGTGCAGATCGTGCCGGCCCTGATCGGCGTGATCCTCAACATGACGATGGTGATCTTCACGGCCGTTGCAATCGTGCGCGAGCGCGAGCGCGGCAATCTCGAGCTGCTCATCGCGACGCCCGTGCGTCCCTGGGAACTCATGGCGGGCAAGCTCGTCCCGTACGTGGTCATCGGCCTCGTGCAGACGACACTCGTCCTGACCGTCGGATCGCTGCTCTTCGACGTACCCGTGAATGGCAGCCTGGTCGACCTGTACCTGGCCGCGGCGCTGTTCATTGCCGCCACGCTCACGCTCGGGCTGCTGATTTCCACCCTGGCGCGCACCCAGTTCCAGGCCTTCCAGCTCGCGTTCTTCACCATGCTGCCATCGATCCTGCTGTCGGGTTTCATATTCCCGTTCGACGGGATGCCGGCCTTCGCAAGATGGCTCGCCCAGGTGCTGCCGCTCACCCACTTCGTCGACCTGGTGCGCGGCATCGTGCTGCGCGGAGCACCGATCGCCGATCTCGGCCGGCCCGCGGCCAAGCTCGCGCTGTTCCTGGTCGCCGCGCTCGCCATCGCGACCCTGCGTTTCCGCAAGCGGCTCGACTGAACGATGCGCGAGCGGAGGGCCGCCGTCGGCGCTGCCGGCATCCCGGTGGCTGCGGGGCGCGGGCCGAAATGCCGCTGGTCTCAGAGAGTCTTCAGGTCGATGCTCGCGTCGGCGAGCTTCGCCGGGTCGGGGCGGCGGCGCTCGGCGATCCAGCGCTTGCCCGTCATGAAGTCCTTGGGGCTGTTCACTGCGTCGACCGCGATCAGTTCGCCCTGCGCGAAGTAATAGAGGCCGAAGCCGCCGGCCTCCGGGTCGCCTCGCAGCACCGTACGGTCGTAGCCCTGCGAGAGGCCCGCGATCTGCAACTTGACGTCGTACTGGTCCGACCAGAACCACGGCACGTGATCGTGCCGTTGCGCCTTGCCGCAGATGTTTGCCGCCGCGGTCTTGCCCTGCTCGACGGCGTTGTCCACCGATTCGAGTCGCACGCGGCGCCCGTAGTGGACGCTCGGATGGTTGGTGCAGTCGCCAGCGGCGTACACGTTCGGGTCGGACGTGCGGCACAGTTCGTCGACCCAGACGCCGTTGTCGCAGCGCAGCCCCGCAGCGGCCGCCAGCGTCACGTCGGGCAGGATTCCAACCCCCACGATCACGAGGTCCGCGGGGAATTCCTGACCCGCACTGGCGACGGCACGTACCCGCCCGACGCCCAGGAATGCGGTCACCGACGTGTTGCAGTGGATGCGCACGCCTTCACGTGCGTGCCGCCTGAGGTAGAAGTCCGACAACTCCGGCGCCACCACGCGTTGCATCGGCCGGTCGGCCATCTCGAGCACGGTGACGTCGAGGCCGAGGTGCCGCGCACTCGCCGCCGCCTCGAGCCCGATGTAGCCCGCGCCCACCACCACCAAGCGGGTCGCGCCGGCCAGTTCCGCGCGGATGGCCTCGACGTCCGCGATCGTGCGCAGGTAGTGGATGCCTGCGAGGTCCCGACCGGGCACCTCCACGAGGCGCGGCCGGCTGCCGACGCAGAGCAGCAGCGCGTCGTAGCTGAGTTCGCCAGCGTCACCGAGCCGCAGGCGACGCGCCGCCCGGTCGATGGCCGTCACGCGCACGCCGAGCCGCGTCTCCACGCCGTGCTGCGCGTAATACTCCGCGCTGCGCAACAGCAGCCGTTCGCGCGCGAGTTCGCCGGAGAGGAACTTCTTCGACAGCGGCGGCCGGTTGTACGGCAGATGCGGCTCGTCTCCGACCAGCACGATCGGACCCGCGTGGCCCTCGCGACGCAGGGTGTCGATCGCCTGCACGGAGGCGTGGCTTGCGCCAACGATGACGATGGTCTGGTTCTTCAGGGACATTCGATCCCGCCGGTCCCGGGAGGAGAGGTACGACGTGGCATGATGCCGCGATCCCGGCGCGAGCGCAGCATCGAATCACCGCTTCGCGCCCGCGCCGGCCCGTGCCACCGGTCCCCGGGCCGGCGGGATTCGGTCGAGCCGCCGGGCACGAGACAGGATGCGGCAAGGTCGCTGGATGCATAACGTCGGCCGGGGTGTCATCATCGGCGGGCCGGCGCCGACGGTGCAGTGCGGTCCGGGCTTGCACGCCGGCCGCGATGTCGCACCATGGTTGCGCAAGGCGGTCCCGGGGCCGCTCCAAGCCGGTGCGCTCGAGGATGCCGCACGACCCGCAGTCGCAGTATTTTCGGGCCGGCACGGTTTCTGCATATTGGCCGGAGCGATCTCCGCCGGAGAATTGTGACGAGTCCTAGGAGCCAGAGCCCCATGAAGCTGATCAGCGCAATCATCAAGCCCTTCAAGCTGGACGACGTCCGTGCCGCCCTGTCGGAACTCGGGGTGTCCGGCATGACGGTGACGGAGGTCAAGGGCTTCGGGCGGCAGCGCGGCCACACCGAGCTGTACCGCGGCGCAGAATACGTGGTCGATTTCGTACCGAAGACCAGGATCGAGGTTGCCGTCAAGGATTCACTCGTCGACCAGGTCGTCGAGGCCATTGTCGGGGCGGCACGTACCGGCAAGGTGGGCGACGGAAAGATCTTCATTTCCAACCTCGAGCGCGCCATCCGCATCCGCACCGGGGAAGCCGACGACCAGGCCCTCTGAGCCAGAGCGGGCACCGTTGCCCGATCCGGTCGAAGTCGCGGTCCGCAAGCGCCGCCTCGGCCGCCAGGCGCGGCATGTCTTCCTGTGCGTGGGTGGCAAGTGCGCCCCGCCGGAACGCGCCCTCGAGAGCTGGAATCACCTGAAGCGCCTGATCAGCGAACGCGGCCTGGGCGACGTCGACGGCGGTGTCCTGCGTACCAAGGCCGATTGCCTGCGCATCTGCACCTCGGGACCGATCGCGGTCGTCTATCCGGATGGGGCCTGGTACCGCGACTGCACTCCCGCGAACCTCGAGCGGATCGTCGACGAGCACCTCGTGGACGGCCGACCCGTGCAGGATCTGCTGATCGCCGTGGCACCCCTCGGCAAGAGGGGAGGCTGAGGGCGGCCGCGCGCCGGCGGTTGCTGGCTGCACCGGGCTTCGTCACTATCGTCCGATCGCGAGCCACAGGTCGATCCATGCCCCACGCCATCCGCATCCACGCCCACGGTGGCCCCGAGGTCATGCAATGGGAGAGCGTCGACCCCGGCGAGCCGGGGCGCAGCGAGGTGCTGATCCGGCAGACGGCCGTTGGACTCAACTTCATCGACGTCTATGAGCGGAGCGGGCTCTACGCGAACGCCTTGCCGAGTGGTCTCGGCCGCGAGGGCGCCGGCGTCGTCGAGGCCGTCGGCCCTGGCACGCGCGACTTCGCGGTCGGCGATCGGGTGGCTTACGTGCACGACCAGCCGGGCGCATATGCCCAGTACCGTGTCATGCCGGCGGCGCGCCTGGTGCGAATTCCGGACGGCGTGAGTGACCGGCTGGCGGCGGCGGCGATGCTCAAGGGACTGACTGCCCAGGTCCTGCTGCGCCGGACGCATCGCGTGAAGAAGGGCGACGCGGTGGTGATGCACGCCGCGTCGGGCGGCGTCGGGCTCATTGCGTCGCAATGGGCGCGCCATCTGGGCGCGACCGTGATCGGCGTCGTCGGCAGTGAGTCGAAGGCTGCGATGGCGCGTGAGCACGGCTGTCACCACGTGCTGGCACCGGGCGCAGGAAGCCTCGCGCAGCGCGTGAGAGAGCTCACCGGCGGGCGCGGCGCCGACGTCGTCTACGACTCGGTCGGCAGGGACACGTTCCTCGAGTCACTCGACTGCCTGAGGCCGCTCGGGCTCATGGTGTCCTTCGGCAATGCCTCGGGCCCGGTGCCGCCGATCCAGCCGCTCGAGCTCGCGCGCCGCGGCTCGCTGTTCCTCACGCGACCCGTGCTGTTTCACTACGTGGCCCGGCGATCCGACCTCGACGCGGCGGCGCGGGACCTGTTCAAGGTCATCGGGCAGGGTGTCGTGCGCATCGAGATCGGACAGACCTACGCCCTCGAGGACGTCGCGCAGGCCCATCGCGACCTCGAGGGTCGTCGCACGATGGGCTCGACGGTCCTGATCCCATAGGTACCGGGGCGCGACTCCGCATTTCGAGTCGGCGCTGCGGGTTCTCCTCGCGGCTGGCCGCCCTGTTGCTGGCCCTTGCAGTGGTTGCGCCGGTGCCGCGTGCGCGATCGGCTGAGCCCATCCCGCCTCCGCAGGAGCTCGAGGCCCTGGGTGCCGTGATCGGGCGCATCCACGTCGTCGCGGGCGACATCTTCGACACGTCCGTCGCGGGCGAGAGCGGCTGGCTCTATCGTACCGCCAACACCTTGCACATCGAGACCCGGCCCTCGGTCATCCGCAAGCAGCTCCTGTTCGAGTCCGGCGAACCGTACCGCCACCGACTGGTGCTCGAAAGTGAACGAATCCTGCGCGGCAACGACTTCCTCTACGACGCCAGCATCGTGCCCGTGGCTTTCGACGGCCGGACGGTCGACCTCGAGGTGCGCACGCGCGACGTGTGGACCCTGAACCCGGGAATCAGCTTCTCCCGCAAAGGCGGCGAGAACACCTTCGGTGTGCAACTGCAGGAGAACAACCTGCTCGGCAGCGGACAGCGCATCGCCCTCGAATGGGAGGACAACGTCGACCGGCAGGTGCTGCTCTTCTCCTTCAGCGACCCGCATTTCAGGCACAGCTTCACGAAGCTCGACGTCGCATATGCCGATGCCGACGACGGCGATACGAAGTACCTCAAAGTCGAACGTCCCTTCTATGCCCTCGACACGCGCTGGAGCGCGGGCACCGTGCTGAACGACAGTCTGCGCAACGACGTTCGCTACGCCCTCGGCAAGAACGTCGGCGAGTTCGAGCACCGCGATGAACTGTACGGAGTGAGCGGCGGCTGGTCGCGCGGGCTGCAGGGCCGCTGGGTCCGGCGCTGGATCTACGGTCTCACCTACGAGAGCAACCGGTTCGCGCCGGACCCGGACGAGCCGCTGGGCGGACCCCTGCCCGGCGATCGCGAGCTGCTCTA
>JAGOXN010000007.1:20405-27682 GCA_018059685.1 Steroidobacteraceae bacterium
CGCGCGGGCTGCAGGGCCGCTGGGTCCGGCGCTGGATCTACGGTCTCACCTACGAGAGCAACCGGTTCGCGCCGGACCCGGACGAGCCGCTGGGCGGACCCCTGCCCGGCGATCGCGAGCTGCTCTATCCCTGGTTCGGATTCGAACTCGTCGAGGACAGCTTCCAGGAACGCACCAACCAGGACCAGATCCGGCGCACCGAGGACGTCCTGGTGGGCTTTCGTGCCGGCGGCTCGATCGGGATCGCCGGCGAGGACGTCGGCTCCGATCGCGATGCACTGCTCTTGAGTGCGTACGTGCAGGACGGTGCCGACCTGCGGCCCGGACATTCGCTGTTCGGCACCGTCTCGGTCTCGGGCCGGGTCGAGGACAGCCAGGTGGTGAACGGCGTGCTGAGCGGCGAAACCCGCTACTACTGGGCGACGTCGAAGAGGAGCAAGTTCTACGCGAGCGCGTCCGGCGCACTGACCGAGCAGCTGGACCCGGAGCTGCAGCTCCTGCTCGGCGGCGACAATGGCCTGCGCGGCTACCCGCTGCGCTACCAGGCTGGCACCGCGCGCGCGCTCATGACGCTCGAGCAGCGCTACTACACCGACTGGTATCCCTTCCGGCTGGCGTACGTCGGCGGCGCGGTGTTCTTCGACATGGGCCGGACCTGGGGCCGCGACATCACGGGGCTCGAGAGTTCGGGGCTCCTGAAGGACGCCGGCATCGGACTGCGGCTCGGGTCGAGCCGCTCGTCATTCGGCAACGTGATCCACATCGACCTGGCCTTCCCGCTCGACGGCGGCGACGACATCGACGACGTGCAGCTGCTGGTACAGACCAAGGGGCGTTTCTGACCGCGAGGCGTCGCGCTCGAGACAGGTCCTGCGGTGCCTCAATCGATCTCGACCACCTGGCGGATCGACTCGCCGGCCGCAAGGCGGTCGAACGCGGCGTTGACGCCGTCCAGGCGGACCCGCTCGCTCAGCAGCCGGTCGACCGGCAGCGTCCCCGCGCGGTACCAGTCGATGTAGCGCGGGATGTCGCGGGGCGGCACGCAGCTGCCGAGATAGGAGCCCCGGAGCGTGCGTTCGTCGGCGACCAGCCCGAGATGGGGCAGGCTGAAACGCTGGTCGGGGTGCGACAGGCCGGCGCTCACCGTCGTTCCGCCGCGCGCCGTGATGCGATAGGCGAGCTCGAGCGCACGCGCCGCGCCCGCCATCTCGAAGGCGAATTCGACGCCGCCCTGCGTGAGTTCACGGACCTGTTCCGCGGCATCGGGTGCCGCGGCATTCACCGTCGCGGTCGCGCCGAGCACGCGCGCCACGGCGAGCTTGCGCTCGTTCACGTCGATCGCCACGAGCTGCGGCGCCTCGAGCATGCGCGCGGCGAGCAGCGCCGCGAGTCCCACGCCGCCGAGCCCGACCACCGCGGCGCTCGCGCCGCGCGGCATGGCGCCCGTGTTCACGACGGCGCCGACGCCGGTGATGACCGCGCAGCCGAACAACGCGGCCTCGGCGAACGGCAGGTCGCGCGGAACCTTGACGAGCGAATGGCGCGACACGGTGGCGTGCCGCGCGAAGCCGGAGACGCCGAGGTGGTGATGCACGGGACCGCACGCATCGTGCAGCCGGCGCGCACCGGAAAGCAGCGTTCCGGCCGAGTTCGCCGCGAACCCTGGCTCGCACAGCGCCGGTCGACCGGTCGTGCACGGCCGGCAGTGGCCACAGCTCGGCACGAAGGCCGCGACGACGTGGTCGCCGCGCACGAGGCCGGTCACGCCCGGGCCCGTCTCCTCGATGATGCCCGCCGCCTCGTGGCCCAGCACCATGGGCATGGGACGCGGCCGATTGCCGTCGATTACCGAGAGATCGGAGTGGCAGAGACCCGCGGCTTTCACCCTCAGGAGCACTTCGCCCGGCCCCGGCGGGTCGAGCTCGACGTCCTCGATCTCGAGCGGCCTCGACTGCGCGTACGGCGCAGGCATCCCGATCTCGCGCAACACCGCGGCTCTCGTTCTCATGCGCCGCAGAATACCCCGCTTGCGCCGGACTCGTCAGGTGGTGGATGCGCCGGCGGTGGCGTCGGCGGGGCACGCGGCGTAGACTGCATTGGCGTCACATTGACGGGATAAAGGCGACAAGATGTCGGATACAGCGACCCACGTGGAGTCGATGGCGATTCACCCGAACACGCTGCGGCTGCTCGGCGGCCCGGGGGTGGTCGTGCAGCCTAAGCGCAGTGCGGCCGGGCCGGCGCGTGGCCTCATGCTCAAGTACCGTGCCGTGGAGCGGCTGAGTGCGTTCCTCGAGGCGTCGCCGCCGCAGCTGATGCGGGTCATCGAGGTCAACGAGCGGACGGCCCAGCGTCGCAAGGAACAGGGTGCGCTCACGGCGGAGGAGAGCGACCGGCTGGCGCGGGTGGCGCGCATCACGCGGCGGGCGGTCGACGCCTTCGGGGATGAGGACCAGGCGCGGGAGTGGCTGCAACGTCCGAACCGCGCACTGCGGGGTGCGCTGCCGCTCGAACTGCTCGGCACCGACGCGGGTGCGGAGCTCGTGAGCGACGAACTCGGCCGGATCGAGTACGGCGACCTGTACTGACACGGTCACGGGCGCATGCTGATCTGGCGCCTGTCGCGCAAGCGGCACCTGGATCGGGTCCTCGAGGGCGAGGGCGCGCGCCGGTTCGGCGGCCGCTGGAATTCGAAGGGTGTGGCGGTCGTCTACACGTCGGAGAGTCTGGAGCTGGCGCTGCTCGAGGCGCTCGTGCACCTGGACGTCGACGCACTGCCGAAGGACTACTGGCAGGTGTGTTTCGACGTGGACGATGGGCTCATCGAGGGGCCGCCGAAGCGTCTGCCGAAGGGCTGGGATGCGCCGCCGCCCTACCTGCCACGCGTCCAGAGGATCGGCGACGCGTGGGTAAAGGCAGGCCGCGCGCTCGCGATGCGGGTGCCGGCGTCGGTGCTGCCGATGCGCAGCAACGTCCTGATCAACCCCGCACATTCGGACATCGGCAGTTTGCGTGAGGTGAGCCGGGCGCGCCTCGCCTGGCCGCGGCGTTTGGTCGAGCATCTCGCCGCGACGCGCGCAGGCGAAGCCCGGCATCAGCGCTGAGGAGGGCATGGGGACGAAGCGGGCAAGACCGTCATGCCGCATGAACGCGGCGTGCGAGGCTACATGGATGTACTTGCGCCGTGTCTTGCCCGCTTCGTCCCCATGCCCTCCTCAGCGCGACCGACTGCTATGCTCGAAACCATGAGCGAACCGAACGACCGGCGCTTGCCGACGAACCGCGGCGAATTCCCCGTGCTGCGCACCATCACCACGCGCTGGATGGACAACGACCACTACGGCCACGTCAACAATGTCGTGTACTACTCGTACTTCGACACCGCCGTGAACGGCTTCCTGATCGAGGCGAGCGGCACCGACATCCGCGACCTGCCAGCGATCGGCATCGTTGCGGAAACGAGCTGCCGGTTCTTGCAGGAGCTCTCGTTCCCCGACACCGTGCACGCCGGGCTCGCGCTCGAGAAGCTCGGCAACTCGAGCGTGGTCTACCGTATCGGGCTGTTCAGGAACGCGGAGACCGCGCCGGCCGCGCTCGGCCGCTTCGTGCACGTCTACGTCGATGCGGCGAACCGGCGGCCGGTGCCGGTGCCGCCGCAGGTTCGCGCCGCCCTGACCGCGCTGGCCGAGGGCAGCATCGGGACGTCGCCGTTACCGTGAAGTGATGGGCACGTGGCCGGCTTCGGCTGCGACCCGCGCGCACCACGCGCGGATCGCCGGGTACGCATCGAGCGCGAACCCGCCTTCCGGCGCGACGTGCGTGTACGCGTAAAGCGCGATGTCGGCGAGCGTGTAGCGCCCGCCCACCAGGAACTCGCGTCCCGCGAGTCCGGCCTCCAGGACGCCGAGCGCGGCATGACCGTTGCGACGCTTCTCGATGAGCTTCTCGCCGAGTTCCTGCTCCGATTTGTGCAACGACGCGATCCAGAAACGCGCAGTGCCGATGTTGGGCTCGAGGTTGTACTGTTCGAAGCACATCCATTGCCACATGCGCCCGCGATCGAGCGCATCCGATGGCACGAGCCGCGAACCTTCCGCGAGGTAACTGATGATGGCGTGGCTCTCGGAGAGAAAGCCCCGTCCAGGGATCTCGAGTAGCGGGATCCGGCCGTTCGGATTCTTTGCGAGGAACTCGGGTGTGCGCGTCTCGCCGCGCTTGATGTCGAGCTCGACGAGTTCGTAGGGCAGCCCGAGCTGCCGCAGCACGAGGCGCACCTTGTAGCCGTTTCCGGACGGCAGGTAGTCGTAGAGCCGGTAGCTCACGACTCGAGGATCTCCTTGCCCTTCTGGATCGCGAGCGCACCGCTGCGCACCACCTCGAGCACGTTGCCGAAGTTGGACACCTCGGCGATGAAGCGATTGATCTCGGCCTCGTTGCTCGTGAGCTCGATCGTGAAGCTGTCGGCCGCATCCCACAGCACGCGCCCGCCGGCCTTCTGCGTCGCCGACCAGAGAGCGCCGACCTGCGTGGCCTTCCCCTTGACCTTGATCAGCAGCAGTTCGCGCTCGAAGTGCTCTTCGCGCGTGACGTCCTCGACGTCGACCACGTCGACGAGCTTGAGCAGCTGGTTCGAGATCTGCTGGATGACCGCCTCGCTGCCCGTGGTGACGACCGTGAGGCGCGAGACCGTGGGGTCGTCGGTCGGTGCGACACTCAGCGACTCGATGTTGTAGCCGCGCGTCGAGAAGAGTCCGGCGACGCGAGTCAGGGCGCCCACCTCGTTCTGCAGCGTGACGGCGATGATGTGGCGGGTGCGTCGCATGAACCGGCCTCCTGCGGACCACGTCCGCAGCTGCTGTACAAGTGATTGATTTGCTGACCATTTGCGACGCATCGCGCCGGTCGGGTCGCGCCCAAGCATAGGGGATGGCCACGTGCGCCGCCTAGATGGACGCTACCCACGCGGTGCTGCTAGGCTGTATTGCAACGCAGCATGATTTAACGACCCTCGCGCAGGCAGGATTGCGTCGTGAAGCACAGCCACGCTACCGCGGACGTCTTGGCCCATCCCCGGGCCGGCCAGTTGATGACCGGCGCCGAGACCATCGTGCAGGTGCTCGCCGACGAAGGAGTGGACACCATCTTCGGCTACAGCGGCGGTGCGATCCTGCCGACGTACGATGCCGTATTCCGCTACAACGCCGAGCACGCGCGGCCCGGCTGCGGTGGCCCGATGCCGCTCGTCGTGCCCGCCAACGAGCAGGGCGCGGGCTTCATGGCCGCCGGATACGCGCGCGCGAGTGGCCGCGTCGGCGTGTGCCTGGTGACCTCGGGGCCCGGTGCGACCAATACGGTCACTCCGGTGCGCGACTGCGCCGCCGACTCGGTGCCGATCGTCGTGATCTGCGGCCAGGTGCCGACCGGCGCGATCGGCAGCGACGCGTTCCAGGAGGCGCCGGTCACCAACATCATGGGTGCGGTGGCCAAGCACTGTTTCCTGGTCACGGAACCCGAACGACTCGAGGCGACCGTGCGCACGGCCTTCGAGATTGCGCGCTCGGGCCGCCCGGGCCCGGTGGTCATCGACATCCCGAAGGACGTGCAGAACTGGCAGGGAGCCTTCCGGGGCGCCGGGTTGCTCGACATGCGGGGCTATCACCAGCGCATGACGAGTCTCGGACGAAGTGCGCTCGACGAGGCGCGGTGCGCGAGCTTCCTCGAGATGCTCGGAGAGTCGCGCCGCCCGCTCATCTACGCGGGCGGCGGGGTCGTGAACGGCGAAGGCTCGGCGGAACTGCGCCGTTTCGCGATCGAACTCGGTATCCCGGTGGTCACGACGCTGATGGGCATCGGCGCATTCGACACGACCCACCCGCTCGCTATGCGCATGCTCGGCATGCACGGCGCCGCATTCGCGAACTACGCCGTGGACGACTGCGATTTCCTGATCACGCTCGGCGCGCGGTTCGACGACCGCGTGGCCGCCGTGCCAGCCCGCTTCGCGCGCAACGCGAAGCGCATCGCGCACATCGACGTGGACGCGTCCGAGATCAACAAGGTGAAGCGAGTGCAGTGGAGCCACGTCGGCCTGCTGCCGCCGGCGCTGGAGGCATTGCGCCTGCATGCGCAGCGCGCCGGCTTCACGCGCGACTGGTCGGAGTGGCATGCGTGGCTCGACGGCCTGCGCCGGAAGCACGCCATGAACTACGACCGCGAGAGCCCGCTCATCCAGCCGTACTACGTGATCGAGGAGATCAACCGGCGGACGAAGGGCGAGGCGATCATCGCGACCGGCGTCGGCCAGCACCAGATGTGGGCGGCGCAGTACTGCGATTTCCGCGAGCCGCGCCTGTGGCTCACCTCCGGCAGCATGGGGACGATGGGCTTCGGCCTGCCTGCCGCGATCGGCGCGCAGTTCGCCCGCCGCGATCGCCTCGTGATCGACGTGGACGGCGACGCGAGCATCCGCATGAACCTGGGTGAGCTCGAAACCGTCACGACCTACGACCTGCCGGTCAAGGTCGTCGTGCTGAACAATTTCGGCGATGGCATGGTCAAGCAGTGGCAGAAGCTGTTCTTCAAGGGGCGGCTGTCGGCGAGTGACAAGTCGCTGCACAAGAAGGATTTCGTCCGGGCTGCGCAGGCCGACGGGTTC
This sequence comes from Steroidobacteraceae bacterium, assembly GCA_018059685.1. Classification (GTDB taxonomy): domain Bacteria; phylum Pseudomonadota; class Gammaproteobacteria; order Steroidobacterales; family Steroidobacteraceae; genus RPQJ01. The sequence goes on from JAGOXN010000007.1 coordinate 27,061, forward strand.
CGCTACGCGGTGCGCCTCGACCGCAAGGAAGACGTACCGCGCGTGGTGCGAGAGTTCATCGAGTTCGAGGGTCCCGCGTTCCTCGAGGTCATCATCGATCCGGACGCAGGCGTCTACCCGATGGTGGGGCCCGGCCAGGCCTATGACGAGATGGTCACGGGCGACTTCATCGCCGCACGGGGAAAGGCCGAAGCCAGGGAGCCCGGCGCCTCGGAGATGTTCTGAGGTCCGGACCCTCGTTCGGCGACGCGGCGCGCTTCTGGCTGCGCCTCGGCTTCATCTCCTTCGGCGGACCGGCGGGCCAGATCGCCATCATGCACCGCGAGCTCGTCGATCGGCGCGGCTGGGTCGACGAGCGACGGTTCACCGACGCTCTCAATTTCTGCATGCTGCTGCCCGGCCCCGAGGCGCTGCAACTCGCGATCTACCTCGGCTGGCGGCTGCACGGCATGCGCGGCGGGCTGATTGCCGGCCTCGGCTTCATCGTTCCGTCGATCGTGCTGCTCCTCGGGTTGTCGTACCTGTATGCACGGTTCGGCGACCTGCCGGCGGCCGCGGGCCTGCTGCTCGGACTCAGGGCCGCCGTCATCGCGCTGGTGCTGCAGGCCCTGCTCAGGATCGG
>JAGOXN010000407.1 GCA_018059685.1 Steroidobacteraceae bacterium
TGAGCGCCATCGAGACGAGGTAGGCGACGCCGAGCACCCCGTACTTGGCGAGCGTGACGATCCGGCCCTGGCCGTAGACGCGGCGCATGGCGCGGTAGAGGTAATAGGGCGCATAGAGCACGAAGGCTGCGATGGTGAGGTCCCCGGCGGCCGAGAAGAACCTGCCGGGGCCGCCGCCTTCCGTCGCGGTCGCGAGCCGCTCGAGCAGCAGGATGGTGATGCCGCCGAGAAAGAAGAACGCGTGGTAGTGCACGACGAACAGCAGGTGCTCGACGTAGTAGCGTCCGGAGCCGAGGTAGAGCACATACAGCACCAGGCCGATGAGCGGGAGGAAGATGAACATCATCTTCGGGATGTTCTCGTACAGCGCCCGGCCGTAGCTCGGCGTGTCGCTCACGATCCTGTTGCATGCGTCGCGCAGGCGTTGCTCGTACCGGTCGCCGAGCGGCCCGATGTCCACGCGGATGTTCTCCTCGCTGCAGGGGTCGTCCAGCGCCTTGGTGACGGACGCGAGTTCCTCCGGTGAAGCCTTGCTGATCTCTGTCTCGAGCTCGGTACGGGTCCGGGTGCGCTGCTGCTCGGGCAGGTGCTGCACGACCCGGTCGATGAACCGCTGCGCGTCGGGGTCGAGCTCATGCCGCGCAGCAGCGGCAGGCGTAGCGGGTGCGGCGGGCCCACCCGGCGAGGCGGGCGCGGCGGGTGGTGTCGCATCCACCCGGGACCCGCTCGCTGCAGCGCCGGTCCCGGCCGGACCTTGGTCCCCCGCGCCGCCGCCGTCCCTGAGCTGCAGGTTCGTGCCACTCTCGTCCGAGCTGAACCTGAGCGAGCCTCCCGGATCGTTGCCGAGCGATGCCAGCAGGAAGAACGCGACGCTCAGGATCAGGTACATCCGGAAGGGCGGCGTGTAGTTCATGCGCCGCCCGCGCAGGAAATCGAGCGTGAGCAGCCCGGGCCGGAACGCCAGGGGGCGCAAAGTGCGCCATACGCGCGAGTCCCAGTCGATGAGGTCGCCGAGCACGTCCTTCGTCAGGCCCCACAGCGACAGCACGCGCACCCTGGCGCGCTGGCCACAGTGCGAGCAGTGCTGGCCGGTCAGCACTTCGCCGCAGTTGAGGCAGTTCTCGGTTGATACCGCGCCGCGAGTGAAGCGCTCGCGGTGCGCCAGCACGCGACGCTCGGCGGAATAGCGGCTGCCGAATCGCTCGGCGCCGTGCGCGCGCATGCGTGGCGCGTGGTCGCGCAGGTACGCATCGAGCGCCGCCTGGTCGCGGAGGCGGTAGTGAACGACGCGGCTCACGCGGCCGGGGGCCGTGCCCTCGTCACTCAGGATCTCGGCGGCAAGGAAGCCCGGCAGGGCGAGCATGTCCGCGACGTGGTCGCGCAGCCAGGTGTCGAACGGCCCGGCGATCTCCGCGTCGGCCTCGAGCGCAACCTCGTAGATGACGTCGTCGGCTTCCGGTGGCGCATCGCTCACGCACGCAAGCCTACCAAACGGCACACGAACTGCACCGTCCCGTTCGCGGCCGGGAAGCCGTTCGTGGCGGTGTTGCGGCGCGTCAGGCGATGTGCCGCCGTGCGCTCGTGCCAGTCTCGGCCTGCACGCCGGCCATCAGTTCCCCGGGCGCGAAGTCGTCGACGTTGACGATGTCCATCACCTTGCGGTCGTACTCGCGCAGTTGCTGGGCTTCCACGGGCGTGAGGAGCCCGATCGACGCTCCCTGTTCGATCTGCCCCGGCAGGTCGAGCGCGGTGATCCGGCCGGTCTTGACGCCCTCCACGCGCAGGCGCTTTTCGAGCGGCTCGGCGCTCACCGCGAGTGCGAGCGCTTCCTGCAGCAATCCGAGCGGATTACCGGGCTCGACGGTCTTGTAGATGCCGTCGCACAGGCGCTCGCGCGTCGCCGAGGGCATCATCAGCGGCTCGACGATCCTGCGGCCGAGGCGGTCGCTCGCCGCGAAGTAGGTCCGCCCGCGGGGGAAGATCACGACGCGCATGAGTGCCGCGACCCAGCGGTTCGGGAAATTTCTCAGGAATCCGTGCAGCTGCTCCTGCGCCTCGTAGAGCAGAGTGCGGCAGCTCCACTCGACGAGCGGCAGGTCCGCCTCGGGGCGGCCCTGGTTCTCGTAGTGCTTCAGCACCATCGAAGCCATGTAGAGCGCCGAGAGCACGTCCCCCAGACGCGCCGACAGGTGCTCCTTCTGCTTCAGGTAGCCGCCGAGGGTCAGCATCGCCATGTCGGTCGCGAATGCGAACTGCGCGCTGAACTTGTTGATGTGCTGGTAGTAACGGCGGGTCGGGCCGTCGTGCGGCGTGCGCGAGAAGCGCGCGAGTGTCGCCGCCATGACGCAGGACCGCGCGGCATTCGACAGCGTGTAGCCGACGTGACCGAAGAGCGCCGCGTCGAACTCGCGCAGGCTCTTCGCCTTGTCCTTCTCCCGCGCGGCGTTCATTTCCTTCAGCACGTAGGGATGGCAGCGGATGGCGCCCTGGCCGAGGATCATCAGGCTGCGCGTGAGTATGTTTGCGCCTTCCACCGTGATCGCGACCGGGACGACCTGGTAGCCGCGCCCGAGATAGTTCTTCGGCCCGAGGCAAATGCCCTTGCCGCCCTGCACGTCCATCGCGTCGTTCGCAACCTTTCGACCGAGCTCGGTGCAGTGGTACTTGAGCATCGCCGCGGGTACGGACGGCCGCTCGCCGCCGTCGATGGCGCCGGTGGTGACCGAGCGCGCCGCGTCCACGATGTAGGTCGCACCGGCCATGCGCGTGAGCGCTGCCTCGACGCCCTCGAAGCGCCCGATCGCCTGCGCGAACTGCCTGCGGATGCGCGCGTAAGCCGTCGACG
>JAGOXN010000089.1 GCA_018059685.1 Steroidobacteraceae bacterium
ACGTATTGCGTCGTTTCGTTTCGGATGATGAATTGATCGACGCACTGGCCGCCGCACCGCCCGGCGTCTTCGATGAACGGTCGTGGGCGTACTGGCACCTGAAACTCGGGCGCTTCCCGCCACCCCCATTGCCAGTTCGCCGGTTTGGTACCGGCTGACGGCGCCTCTCCTCTCAACCGCCCAGCAACTGTCTCCGCGACACGGTCGGTGCAGGCTCGGGCGTTTCCGGCTGGAACAGCGCGTCCGCAGCCGCTGCCGCAGCCACCTGCGCGGCCTCGTGGTCCGTGAAATCGCTCATCTGGGAGAAGAGCGGGCAGCTGCCGACGAGGCCCACGTCCGGCAGCTCGCTCACGAGGAAGTCGTAGGCGCCCGAGGGAAAGGCGAGCCGCACGGTGCCGCCCGCGATCCACACCGCGCGATCCTCCGTGGAGGGCAGCACCGCGAGATTCATGAACCACGGCGTGATCATCACGCCGACGTCGCGACCATCGTGCCGGCGAAAGCCCACGGCCTCGACGGCGAGCGTAGGGTTGTAGATGGGCATGCCTTTCATCTTCAACGCCACGCGACGGTAGGCGTTGGCGAACTGCTGCACGGCGTCGTTCGGCGCGGCGCTCGCGGTGCCGATGACCATGAACTTCTGCCTGTCGGCGGCACAGTTCGGGCAGGTCCACGTGTCCGGCAGGAGCCGGAACGCCGTGCCCGGCGCGACCTGCGCGACGTCGTCGCCGAGTGCCGGGTCGTACACCCACCAGCAGATTCCGCACTCGAGCCGCGTGTCGTCGGCGATCTTCGAGCCGTCGCCCAGGTAGCTGCCCTCGAACGGCCGGCTCACGAGGTGAACGCCTCGAGGATCTCCGCGAGCCGCTCGGCCGAGTCGGCGAAATCCTCGCGCGCCGCGAGTACCGACACGGGCACGCCGCCGACCTCGAGCGTGTCCAGAATCACGTTGCCCATCGAGTTGATGTACTGGACCGCCCACACGTGCTTCAGGCCCGTGGCAAAGACCCGCGAGCTGCCGTAACCGCCGGAGCGGATGACGAGGGGGATCTGGCCGAGCACGGCCGTCAGCACCTGCGTGTCGACTTCGGTGATGGGCAGCAGCGTGAAGTTGATGACGTGGTTCTCGGTGCCGGGCTGGTAGGCCCTCGACCTCTCCTGAAGCTCGGCGAGGAGGGAAGGGGCGTTCATCGCGCCCTGCGGCATCTGCGGTGGAATCCCGATCGCGGCGCGTGCCTGCTCCGCGGCAGCCGTGAGGATGGGTTGCGGCACGGCGCCGACTTCGAGCCATTCGCGGGTCGTCCCGTCCACGGCACTCGCTTCGAGTCGCCAAACGCCCGGAAGCACCGATTCGACGATGCGGATGTACGCGTCCGGGGTGCCGACCTTGGCCCAGACGTCCCCCTCGCCGAGGATGTCGGCGACGGTGGCCCGATCGGCGTCGTCGAGTTCGTCGAACCCGACCACGACGGGCGTCGTCGCCGACGATTCCGCCATTCGTTCGAGTACGCCGAGCACCGTGTGCATGACCGCGCGCGCCGGCGGGGTGAGCTGGTCCGCGGCAAGCACCTGCCGTGCCGGCCGCACGAGGCCGGTGGGCATGCCGATGAGCCGCAACTGGTCGTCGCCGCCGGCGGGCCCGTCGCCCGGGACCTTCGGATGCCAGACGAGCACGTGTTCGGTCATGCACTTCCTCCGATGCCGGCCGTGGATCCCGCGCCCGCCGTGCCGAGCAGGCGGTCGCAGGCCTGTGCGAACACCGGCCAGTCACGCATGCGGGCAACGACCTCGGCAGTCCCGCCGTCGCGCACGAAGGCGATGGCCGGCGTCATCACGACGCCGAACCTTGCCATCAGGACCGCTTCGTCGCGGCGATCGACGAGCCCGAGGCGCAGCCGACCCTGGTAGCTCGCGAGCAGCTCGCGCACGACGACCGCGACGTCCAGGCCTTCCGGTCGCTGCACCACGTCACCGCTGAAGAACAGCAGCGCACGCGGATTCCGCGCGAGGAAACCGTCGACGCCCGCGCTGCGCAGCACCTCGCAGTGCGGATGCGTCGCCAGCGCCTCGATCAGCTCGCTCATGACGCGCCCTCGTCGCTCGACGTTTCGCCTGTCGATCGCGCAGCGCGCATCGCGAGGAACCGCTCGTCGCCGACGCGGCAGGCGACGTCCGCCGAGGGCCTCCCCGACTCGTAGCGCTCACGGGCGACTGCAGCGATGATCGTCTCGCGGGATTCGCCGCCGCTGCGTCTCCGGCCCGGCACGCCCCAGTCGGCCAGCTCATCGAGGCCGAGGTCGAGCGCGGCCGCGAGCTGCCGCTGCACCGCCTCGGTGAGGCTGCCACCGTAGTCGGCGAGCTCGACGGGCTTGATGCCGATGACCGTGAAATGCTCAGGTCGATGGTCGAGCAGGTCGAGACTCGCAAGGACGTCGTTCATGCCAACCTGGTGCAGGCTCATCTTGCTGCCGCTCATGAAGCGCGGGACCTCGTCGTCACGCGCCACGAGCAATGTACCCGGCGCTCCGCGGTGGTCCACCGCGTCGAACAGCAGCACGTGCGTCGCATCGAGCAGCAGGGGCACCAGCGCGAGGCCGAGCGTGCCGCCGTCGAGGAGTTCGACTTCCGGGGGGAAATCCCAGTCGTTGCCGAGGGCTTCCACGCAGCGCACGCCGAAACCCTCGTCGGCCCAGAGCAGGTTGCCGACTCCGAGCACCACGACGCGTCGCTGCGGCAGGAGTGTGTCCACGCCCATGTGTCGCCTGCGTCCTCGCGGTCCCCACGTGGACCGCGTCCAGAAAAGTATAACGGGACAGCCGGATCCCGGGCCCCGGGCGGCCCGCGTCCCGCTGTCCCGCTGTCCCGTCGGTTCTGTCGGCCCTTCGCTCAGGCCGGCCGGCTATCGGTAGAACCTCCAGCCGCTCACGATCGAGCTGATGGTCGTCTGCCGGTGCGTCATGTCCTCGCGGATCGCCATGTACATGTGCACCATCGCGAAGAGGATGACGATCCACATGGCGACGTGATGCCAGAGACGCACCGTCATCGACTCACCAAGCAGCACGAACACCCAGCCGAACGCGCCGTACCACGTCGACTGGATCCCTTCCTGTTCGGCATACAGCGCGAACCCGGTGAGCAGCAGCACGAACATCGGCAGCACGAACATCAGGAACATCGCCAGGTGCGCCAGCGGATTGTGGCCGATGTATTCCTTCGGCTTCGCCAGGAACAGGTACCAGCCGATCTCGGCGAAGACGTCCTTCCACCAGGCGATGCTCCAGAACGGGATGTAGAAGATCTGCCGCGCGTGCTTGCCGCCGACGAGGACCCGATAGAGCCTCAGTACGAAGGCGACGCCCAGGATCATGCCCGCCGCGAAGTGGACGAAACGGATGTACCCGAACAGGAAGTGGGTCGCCGCCTCCCCGCTCAAGGTCGGCGGCGGCGAGGCGATGAAGTACCCCGTGACGCCGAGCACGACGATGCAAAGCGCAGTGACCCAGTGCCAGATCCGCACCGCGGCGTCATAGACGTAGACCGGCCCCGGCTGGACGCCGGCGGGCGGGAGGATCGCTTCGCCGAAGTGGCCCTCGCGTACGCGGCTCGCGACCGGTGTCGAAGGGTGATACATGTTGCCCATGGCAGCCCTCCTCACCGTACCTTGACGCTCGTGACCTCGTTACCCTCCATGTCGAGCACGTGCGTCGCGCAGGCCATGCAGGGATCGAAGCTGTGGATCGTGCGCAGGATCTCGAGCGGCTGCTCGGGGTCGTGCATCGGCGTGTCGAGGAGCGCAGCCTCGTAGGCGCCGATCTTGCCGGCCGGATCACGCGGGCTCGCGTTCCACGTGGTCGGCACGATGCACTGGTAGTTCTTGATCTTCTTGTCCTCGATCTCGATCCAGTGCCCCAGCGCACCACGCGGGGCTTCGACGAAGCCAAAGCCCTTGGCGGTCTTCGGCCACGTCGAGGGCTCGAAGTTCGTCATGTTGGCCGTGGCGACATCGCCCGCCTTGATGTTGGCGATGAGCTTCTGGAACTCGCCCTTGAGCGCATGCGCGGCCCAGCTGCACTCCAGCCCGCGGGCCGCGGTGCGGCCGAGCGTCGAGAAGAGCGCCGTGACCGGCAGTCCGCCGAGCTTCTGCAGCACCATGTCGGTCGGCTCTTTGATTTCGGGAATGCCCTGCACGTAGCCGACGACGAAGCGTGCGAGCGGGCCGACTTCCATCGCATGGCCGTTCCAGCGCGGCGCCTTGACCCACGAGTACTTGGCAGATTCGTCCACCGCCTCGATGCGGGTCTTCGTTCCCTTGGCGTTGCCGATGTCGAAGTTCGGTACCGTCTCGCCCTCGAACGGATGCAGGCCCTTCTGCTCGTCGCCGTACTGGTACCAGGAGTGCGTGACGTACTCCTTGATCTCGTCGAGCTTGCCGAGGTCGATCTCCTGGACTTCGCTCAGGTTGCCGTCGACGATCGCGCCGCGCGGCATCATGAGGTTGCCGGCGCCGTAGTCGTTGGCCGTCTTCGGGCAGTCGCCGTAGGAGAGCAGGTATTTCGACGACAGGCCGCCGCCGATCGAGGCCCATTCCTTGTAGAACGAGGCGATGGCGAGCAGGTCCGGGATGTAGACGTTGTCGATGAAGTCGATGGTGCGGTCGATGATCCGGCCGACCATGTTCAGCCGTTCCATGTTGACCGCGCCGACCGCGCCCGTGGCATTGAGGTTGATCGGCGATGGCACGCCACCCACGAGCCAGTTCGGGTGCGGATTCTTGCCGCCGAAGATCGTCTGGATCTTGACGATCTCCTTCTGGAAGTCGAGCGCCTCGAGGTAGTGCGCGACCGCCATGAGGTTCGCCTCGGGCGGCAGCTTGTACGCCGGGTGGCCCCAGTACGCATTGCGGAAGGGCCCGAGCTGTCCCGACTCGACGAACTTCTTGAGCTTGTTCTGCAGGTCGCGGAAATAGCCCGGCGAGGACATCGGCCAGCTCGAGATCGACTGGGCGAGCTGCGAAGTTGCCGCCGGGTCGGCGTTGAGTGCGCTCACCACGTCCACCCAGTCGAGGGCGTGCAGGTGGTAGAAGTGCACGAGGTGATCCTGCGAGAACAGGGTCAGGTGCATGATGTTGCGGATGGTGTTCGCGTTCTCGGGGATCTGGATGCCCAGGGCGTGCTCCACCGCGCGCACCGAGGCGAGCGCATGGGTGCCCGTGCACACGCCGCAGATGCGCTGCAGGAACGCCCAGGCGTCGCGCGGGTCGCGGCCGCGGAGGATGACCTCGAGGCCGCGCCACATCGTGCCCGTCGAGACCGCGTTGCGGATGACGTTCTTGTCGTCGACGTTGACCTCGATGCGGAGGTGTCCCTCGATGCGCGTGATCGGGTCGACGACGACGCGCTTGCCCGAGTTGTCGAGCTGGAAGCCGTTGGGGGTTGCGATGCTCATTGCTCAGTACTCCACTCGGTCAGCCTGCGCGCCTGTCCGACTCGGCCACGGGGGCGTTGGGTTTGACCCGCGCCTGGCGCAGGGCGGTGAGCCCTGCGTGCGCCGCGATGCCGACGCCCACGATCGCCGCCGCGGTGGCGCCGATGCGGTCTGCAGTGGCTTCGGCACCGAACTGCGGGAAGGTCTCGAGGCGCTCGTAGAAGGGCCCGTTGTCCCAGAAGTCGGGCTCCGAGCAGCCGAGGCAGCCGTGCCCGGAGCCGATCGGGAAGGACACGCCTTCGTTCCAGCGGGTCGTCGAGCAGGCGTTGTAGGTCGTCGGCCCGCGGCAGCCGACCTTGTACAGGCAGTAACCCGCGCGCGAGCCGTAGTCGTCGTAGGTCTCGGCGAACTGGCCGGCATCGAAATGCCCACGCCGATAGCACTTGTCGTGCACCCGCTGGCTGTAGAACATCAGCGGGCGGCCCTGGCGGTCGAGTGCCGGCAATTCGCCGAAGGTGACGTAGTAGGTGATGACGCCCGTCATGACCTCGGCGATCGGCGGGCAGCCCGGCACCTTCACGATGGGCTTGTCCTTGATGACCTTGTGGATCGGCGTCGCCTGGGTCGGATTGGGCTTCGCGGCCTGCACGCAACCCCACGAGGCGCAGGAGCCCCAGGCGATCACGGCGGCCGCGTCGGCGCTCACTTCCGTCAGGCGCTCGACGAACGGTCGCCCGCCCGGGATGCAGAACGTGCCATCGTTACCGAGCGGCGGATTGCCCTCGACCGCCAGGATGAACTGTCCTTTGAATTCCTCGCGGATGACGTCGACGATCTGCTCGGCCTGGTGGCCTGCGGCCGCCATGATCGTGTCGTCGTAGTCGAGCGAGATCATGGAGAGGATCACGTCCTTGGCGAGCGGGTGCGCCGAACGGATGAAGCTCTCGGTGCAGCAGGTGCACTCGAGGCCGTGCATCCACAGCACCGGCACGCGTGGCTTCGTCTCCATCGCGTGTGCGATCTTGCCGGCGAAGTGCGGTGCGAGCCCCAGGGAGGCGGCGCTCAGCGAACAGAACTTCATGAAGTTGCGCCGCGAGATGCCCTGGCGGCGGATCAGTTCATAGAACGTCTCTTGACGACCCATGTCGCGCTCCCGTTGGTTGTTGACGGAGGCGCGATGCCACTCGGACCGCGCCGCCCAGCCCTGTAATCAGGGCCGATGGTCCGCTCCCGACGGCCGAAGCATCAGTCGTAAATCTACTTAAGGCGGCTGCCCTGGGGCGCAGGCGTGGCACTCGGCACGAGGCAGCACGGGCGTCAGGCCGAGTCCGTCCGGTTCTCCTCCCACCGGTATGGTCTGCTGCAGTGCAAAGGTCGCGGCGTCGAAGCGTGCAACCGCGTCGCCCATGGTCGCGGCGACGTACACGTTGCGACCGTCCGGCGTGACCAGCAGACCGACCGGCAGGACGCTGCCGGCGGCCAGCCGTGCAGATGGTCGGTCGCCCGCATCCGGCGCCAGTGCAACGTCGACCCGGGTGCGGGTCTGCACCCTGCGACGGGCGGTCTCGATGACCACCAGCTCGCCTGCCCCGGCACAGGTGACGAAAGCGGTTCTGCCGTCCGGCGCCAGCGCAATGCGGATGGGGACGCCGGGGACCTCCAGTGTTGCCTCGATCTCGAGGCGGGCGGTGTCGACGATGGCAACCTGTCCGGCCTCGCGTGCCCCGACCCAGAGTTGCCGACCGTCCGGTGAAAGTGCAATCGCCTCCGAGCCCTTGCCGGTCGGGATGTCGCGGAGCTTGCGGCCGGCCGCCAGATCGACGGCGCTTGTCGTGCCCGAACCGATGTTGGCCACGAAGGCCCGCGCACCGTCGGCCGTGACGGCGACCATGTGCGAGACGTCCTGGCCCGTCGGGATCCCAGATACGACGCGGCCCGCGTCCGGATCGATCACGAGCAGGTGCTGCGATCCCTCGGTGGTTACCGCGATCCGGTCGGGCGCGAACCAGTCGACGCCGTGCGGCCGTGTATGCGGCCTGAGGTCGATGCGCAGGATCTCGCGGGGCTGCTCGAGATCCACGATGCTCAGGGTCGAGCCGGGGCGCTCGCGCGTGCCGTAGTTGGTGACGGCCGCGCGCCGTCCGTCGGGCGCAACGCTCACTTCGTGCGGTGCGTGCCCGAGTTCCACGGTGGCGAGCCTGAGGCCTGATCCGGGGTCGACGAAGTCGAGGGCATTGGCGCTCTTGCGCACGACCAGCAGGGTCTCGGCGAGAGCGCAGGGCGCGAGCAGAGTCGCGATTGCGAGACCGAGCGTCGCAATGATGGGCCGCCTCATCGATGGGCTCCTTGCAGCTGCGGCTTCGTCGGCTCAGCCCCAGCGCAGGAACCGCGCGAGCAGCGCATCGGCCCAGCGGTCGGGGAGGCGGGCGATCCAGCGCTGCAGGCGGGAATCCGCGCCCATGCAGTAGCGGGTGCGCGGACGCCGCGCCGTGCAGGCGTGCACGATGTCGCGCGCCACGAGCGCGGCGGGCGAGGCGTGTGCGACGGAGGCCCGTGCGACCCGTCGCATGGAGTCGACCAGGCGTCCGTAGTCCGCGACGAGTCCCGGCGGCGGTCGCTGCAGCGTCGACTCGATCGCGGACTGCCCCTTGTCCCAGATATCCGTCGCGATGGTACCGGGCTCGAGCAGCGAGACCTCGATGCCCCAGGGCCGGAGTTCCCTGCGCAGCGAATCGCTGAACGCCTCCATGGCGTGCTTCGTCATCGCGTAGGGTCCGAGACCCGGCATGGCGACGAAGCCGGCGACGGAACCGGTCGTGACGATGCGGCCGCGCGCCCGGCGCAGCAGCGGGAGGAAGGCCCTGGTCACCGCGGCCTGCCCGATCACGTTGACCTCGAACTGCCGTCGCAGGTCGTCGCTCGGCACATGCTCGAGCGGGCCCGCGACCGAGATGCCGGCGTTGTTCACGAGTCCCCACAGGCCCGCGGCACCCACGGCCCGCTCCACGAGATCCACGGCGGCCTGGATCTGGGCGGGACTGGTGACGTCGAGCAGGAGCGTCGTGAGGCGGTCTGCCGCGCCCGGGGGCGCGTCACCGCGAAGTCGTGCCGCATCCGCGTCGCTGCGCACGCCGGCGTAGACGTGGAACCCGGCGTCGAGCAGTGCGAGTACCGCAGCCTTGCCGATGCCGCTCGACGTGCCGGTGACGACGATGGCCTTCGTACCTGGCGCGCTCACATTCCGTCCCGTTCAGCTGGCATCGGGCCAGGATCGCCGGATTATGGCATTGCAGTCCACGCCGCGGGGCAGCGCGCCGAAATGATGGTGCCCGGATGCGTCGAGGCGCGAGCGGCAGAACGCGTCGGCGACCGGGGCAGGGGCATGCTGCAGCAGGAGTGCGGACTGCAGCGCGAGCGCCATGCGGCCCACGAGGTCGCGGGCGCTGAATTCGAGTTCCGCGGGATCGTGCAGCTCCCGAGCGAGCGCTGCCACGTGCGCATCCAGCGCTGCATGTGCTCCCCGCGCCTGCGCGACCTCGGCGAGGAACGCATCGACCACCTTCGGGCTCCGCTTCATGGCACGCAGCACGTCCAGGCACTGCACGTTGCCGCTGCCTTCCCAGATCGCATTGACCGGTGACTCGCGGAAGAGCCGCGGCATCATGCAGTCCTCCATCACGCCGCTGCCGCCGATGCATTCCATCGCCTCGTACGCGTGCGCGGGCGTGCGCTTGCAGATCCAGTACTTGCCCACGGGCACGGCGAGCCGCACCAGCAGGTCCTCGTGCTCGTCCGCGCGACTGTCCATCGCGCGCGCCATGCGCATCGTGAGTGCGAGCGCACCCTCCTGCTCGAGCGCGAGGTCGGCGAGCACGTTGCGCATCAGGGGCTGGTCGACGAGCCGCGCACCGAAGGCCGAGCGCAGGCCGCAGTGATGGATCGCCTGCGCCACGGCCATG
>JAGOXN010000408.1 GCA_018059685.1 Steroidobacteraceae bacterium
GACCTGCCGACGCAGGCGCAGGTCGACGCCTACCTGCCGCCGTACGAGCCGCGGCAAGTGCTCGACCCCGCCGATCCCGTCTCGATCGGCGCGATGGTCGGGCCGGAAGCGTTCATGGAAGTGCGCTACCTCGCCCACGCGAAGCAGCGCCAGGCGCTCGAACTCATCCCGGCCTGGGCCGACGAGTTCAGGCGCATCTTCGGACGCGAGAGCGGCGGCCTGGTCCGCACTTACCGGATCGAGGACGCGGAGACGATCGTCGTGGCACTGGGTTCGATACTCGGCACGATCAAGGACACCGTGGACGAGATGCGCGGGCAGGGCGCGAGGATCGGCGTGCTCGGCATCACCTGCTTCCGGCCCTGGCCGACGGCCGCGGTCCGCGCCGCGCTCGCGGGCGCGTCGCGCGTGATCGTGCTCGAGAAGAGCCTGGCCGTCGGCCTCGGCGGCATCGTGTCGAACAACGTCGCCGCTTCCTTCGCGGGCCCGCCCGATCTCGTGCACACCGTCGTCGCGGGGCTCGGAGGTCGGGCGATCACGCGCAAGTCCCTGCACAAGGTCTTCGCAGAGGCCGCCGCAGGACGCCTCGATCCCGTCACCTTCCTCGACCTCGACTACGCGATGGTCGACCGGGTGCTCACCCGCGAACGCGAGCAGCGGCGCACCGGCCCCATCGCGGAGGCCATCCTGCGCGAGATCGGCGTCGTCGCGGCGAAGATCGGCTGAGGAGACGCGATGACCTACCAGCCAATCCGCTTCTACCAGACCGGGACCTTCACCGTCGGCAATCGCCTGCTGCCGGACGAACAGCGCTCGGTGCAGGCGAACATGCGGCGCACGAACTCGCTCAACTCCGGCCACCGCGCCTGCCAGGGTTGCGGCGAGGCACTCGGCGCACGCTACGCCATCGACGCGGCCATGGAAGTGACGCACCGGCAGCTCGTCGCCGCCAACGCCACGGGCTGCCTCGAGGTGTTCTCGACGCCCTACCCCGAGACCTCGTGGCAGATCCCGTGGATCCACTCGCTGTTCGGCAACGCGGCGGCGGTTGCTACCGGCATCGCGGCCGCAATGCGCGTCAAGGGGCGGCACGACGTGCGCGTGGTCGCGCAGGGCGGCGACGGCGGCACGACCGACATCGGCTTCGGCTGCCTGTCCGGGATGTTCGAGCGCAACGACGACGTGCTCTACATCTGCTACGACAACGGCGGTTACATGAACACGGGCGTGCAGCGCTCGTCCGCGACGCCACCGGCCGCGCGAACCAACACGACCATGCCGGTCGGCGATTCGACGGGCAATCGCTTCGGCCAGGGCAAGTACCTGCCGGCGATCGCGATGGCGCACGAGATTCCATACGTCGCGACGGCGACCGTCGCCGAACTCCGGGACCTCGAGGCCAAGGTGCGCCGCGCGATGGAGTTCCGCGGGGCGCGCTACATCCAGATCCTCGTTCCCTGTCCGCTGGGGTGGGGTCATGGATCCGCGGAGACCATCCGCATCGCGCGGCTCGCGAAGGAGACCGGCCTCTTCCCGGTGTTCGAGGCGGAACACGGCACGGTGACACGCGCATCGCAGATCCGGAAGAAGCTGCCGGTGGAGGAATATCTGCGGCCACAGCAGCGGTTCGCGCACCTGTTCAGGGAATCCGGGCGCAGCGACGTCATCGAGCACGTCCAGCAGCTCGCCGATCGCAACATCCGGCGCTACGGGCTGATGCAAGAGGTGGAGCGCCAGGCATGAAGACGAAGCCGTTCGCCATCACGCTGGACCCCGGCTCGAGTCTCGCGAACCGCACCGGATCGTGGCGCACGGTGCGACCCGAATACGTCGACCGCCTGCCGCCCTGCAACGACGCCTGCCCATCGGGCGAGAACGTCCAGGGCTGGCTGTTTCACGCCGAGTCCGGGCACTACGAGGACGCATGGCGACTCCTCACGCAGGACAACCCGCTGCCCGCCGTCATGGGGCGGGTCTGCTATCACCCTTGCGAGACCGCGTGCAATCGGGGACAGCTCGACGAATGCGTCGGCATCAACGCGATCGAGCGATTCCTCGGCGACGAGGCGCTGCGCCGGCGCTGGAAGTTCCCGGCACCGCCACCCGCGACCGGCAAGCATGTGCTGGTGGTGGGTGCGGGACCCTCCGGGCTCTCGGCCGCTTACCACCTCGCGCGGCACGGACACGCGGTGACGATCCGCGAGGCGGGCCCGGTGGCTGGCGGCATGATGCGCTTCGGCATTCCGAAATACCGCCTGCCGCGCGACGTGCTCGACGCCGAGGTACGCCGCATCGTCGACCTGGGCGTCAGGATCGAGCTCAACTCGAAAGTCTCGGACGTGCAGGAGGCGATGCGCGCGGGCCCCTTCGATGCCGTGTTCCTCGCGGTCGGTGCGCACATCGCGAAGCGCGCCTACATCCCCGCGGGCAGCGCCGCGAAGATGCTCGACGCCGTGTCGGTGCTGCGCAGCATGGAGGGCGGCGAGAAGCCGCTCCTCGGCCGGCGCGTCGTGGTCTACGGCGGCGGCAACACCGCGCTCGACGTCGCGCGCACGGCGAAGCGCCTCGGTGCCACCGACTCGATCATCGTCTATCGCCGCACGCGCGAGAAGATGCCGGCGCACGAGACCGAACTCGAAGAAGCGCTTCAGGAGGGCGTGCTGGTCAAGTGGCTCTCGACGATCAAGCAGGCGGGCGAGGCGTTGATCACGGTCGAGAAGATGACGCTCGACGCCAGGGGCAACGCGCAGCCGACCGGCGAGTTCGAGACCCTCGAGGCCGATTCCGTGGTGCTCGCGCTCGGGCAGGACGTGGACCTGTCGCTGCTCGAC
>JAGOXN010000409.1 GCA_018059685.1 Steroidobacteraceae bacterium
TGATCTCGCGGCAGCAACTGCACCATCTGGGCGATGACCGTCTGGTTCACGTACAGGATGCCGTGTACCGGATCGATCGCGACGCTGCCCCAGTTCGCACCGCCCATGGTGGACGGGTACTGGATGGTTCCCTGCAACGATGGCGGTGTGAAGATCCCCTCGTAGCGATACTGGCGGATCTTCTCCGCGCATTCGCGATAATCGACGAAGGGGAAGCGAAACGCGTCTCGTGGCTCGAGCCTGTCGGGGTGCAGCGGCGCCGGGTGAGTCGGAAACGGCTGCGTTGGTGAAAGTGTCTCACCCGGCACGCCGCCCTGAGGCACCGGGCGCTCTTCGACCGGGTAGAGCGGTGCGCCGGTCTCGCGATCGAGGAGGAAGATGTGGCCCATCTTGGTTGCCTGGGCAACGGCAGGCACACCGCCACCGACGCCATCGAGCTGGAACAGCACGGGCTGCGAAGCCACGTCGTAGTCCCAGACATCGTGATGGACCGTCTGGAAGTGCCACACCACCCGGCCCGTGGTCACATCCAGTGCGACGGTGGAACTGCCGAACCGTTCCAGGTCGCCTCGCAGACCTCCGAACAGATCCGGTGCGGCATTGCCGGTCGGGAGAAACACCCACCCGCGCTCTTCGTCACCCGACAGGATGGACCAGACATTCGGCGTACCCGGGCGATAGCGCTGCGTCTCGGGTTCCGCCGCCCCTGTCGGCGCCGGATCCCAGGCCCAGCGCAGTGCACCGGTGCGCACGTCGAAGCCGAAGACGACGCCGCTCGGTGCATCGACGCGCAGGTTGTCCGCGACCAGTGCCCCGATGATCACCACGTCGCGCACGACGATCGGCGGCGACGTCGGATAGCGCTCCCACGCGGGCGCCGGATCGAGGCCCTGACGCAGAGTCACGCGGCCCGCGTTGCCGAAATCTCGGCAGGGCTGCCCGGTCCGCGCATCGAGGGCGAGCAGTTCCGAGTCGAGGGTTGCGGCGAAAATGCGGCTCGCACACATCCCGGAGGGAGTGGCCGCAGTGTCGCGCCAGTACGCCACGCCCCGGCAGACGCGTGTGGACGGCGTTCCCTCGAGATGGCGATTGCGCACCTTCGGGTCGTAGGACCAGCGCTCTGCGCCGGTCTCCGGGTCGACCGCGAGCACACGGCTCCGCGGGGTGCAGAAGACGAGCTGATCCTCGACCAGGATCGGCGTGACGCTGAAGCTGGTCTTGGTCTCGGTCGCACTGCCATTGCTGAAGTCGCCGTTATGGTGGATCCATGCAACCTCGAGACGATGGACGTTGCCCGGCGTGATCTCGGCCAGAGGCGAGTAGCGCAGGCCGCCCTTGTCGCCACCGTACTCGGGCCACCCGGCCACCGTGGCACCCGGATCCCCCGCACCGCTCCCGCGATCGCCGCATGCGGCGACGGCGACCAGCAGTGTAATGAACGAGACCTGTAGAACGCGCCGGCGGTTCATGTGCGCGTACCCAGACCCTGCTCGAGGATCTCGATCTGCTGCGGCGCGAGCGGCGCACAATGTGTCAGGCCGCCGTCGACGAAAACCGTGCTGCCAGTCATGCCGGCGCCCGCCTCCGAGGCGAGCAGCAGGAGCGGAGCAGAGAAATCCTCGAGGCGATTCGGCCTGCCAATGGGCATCGACGCACCGGCAGCAACCGGGACTGCCTCCGTGAAGGTCTCGACGAACTTCTCGGTGGCGACCACGCCGGGGCACAGGCCGTTCACGGTGATCCCGAAGCGCCCGACCTCGGCGGCGAGCATTCGCGTGAAGGCCATCAGCGCGCCCTTGGACGTTCCATAGGCTGGCACGGTCACCATACCGAGGAGGCCCGACGGCGACTCGACATTGATGATCCGGCCCCATCGGTTGCGGATCATTCCCGGGAGGCAGGCACGCGCCATCCGGAAGGCTCCATTCAGGTTCGTGTCGATCACGCTGACCCAGACCTCTTCGGTCACCTGCGTCAGCAGACCAGCCGGAAAGATCGCCGCATTGTTGACCAGGATGTCGACCCGGCCGCGCCATTCGACGACCTCGCGCACCGCCGCCTCCACCTCACGCATGCTGCGCACGTCGCAGGGAATGGCGCGTACTGCGCCGCCGCGCTGGCACAGTTCGGCGGCCGTCTCCTGCAGCGGTTGCGGCTGCCGTCCGGTGATCGCGACAGCCGCGCCGGCTTCCGCGAGCGTGGCCGCCATCGCGCGACCGAGGCCGCTGCCGCCACCCGTGACGATCGCCACCCGGCCCTCGAGCACCTTCTTCCCGGTACTCATGCCAGCCACCGGCCCCGCGCGGGATGGATCGAGTACTCGCATATTCCCTGGCAGCGCCGCCCGTCCTCGAGTTCGAACTCGCAGAACGCCTCGTAGCAGTCGACCGGATTGTCGAGGCAGTTGTCGCCCCGGTACCAGAGCTTGACCTCGCCCAGCTTGCGCGTACTGCGGGCACGCATGCGGCGGCCGTCGGACAACTCCAGCGCGAAGCGGAACTCCGTGGCCGTCGTGCCGCTGTCGTCGAGGACGATCTCTACGGCGACGCTGCGCAGCGGGCGGGCACCCTGGCCGTCGGACAGGGTCCCCACGGTCGGCATCCCGAGCCGACTGCCCTTTGGCGAGCCGAGCGCGCAGATCTGGGCATCCTCGAGATGCAGAATCAGCCAGAAATGGCCGGGGAACAGGGGCTCATCCGAGCGCTGCCATTCCTTCTCCTCGTGGAAATTGTGCATCCACGAGCGCTCCCGATGGGAACGGCAGGCGATCTCGCGGACCTGCCCCCGGGCCGGACCGCCACGGATCTCGAACCTGCCC